>JAUWEO010000253.1 GCA_030608245.1 Candidatus Latescibacterota bacterium | reverse complement strand
ATGGCCCTCTGCAAATCAGATTCGTTTAGCTGAACAAGCTTTTGGAAATCCTCGTATGATGGGTAAATCAACACTGTCCCTCACTTTTTAGAGTTTTCATCACCAGGCAGAACCATCCCTTTGATCAAGCCCTCTACAAATTCTCCCACTGCAGGGACCAGTCGGGGTGAGTTCAGATATTCTTGTACCACTTTGATGATAGCGCTGCCCACAATCACTGCATCAGCAAAGTCGGCAATCTCTTTGACTTGTTCTGGGGTAGAGATACCAAAGCCTACCCCTAAGGGCTTGTCCGTGTATTGACGGACTTTCAGAACCAATCTTCTTATCTCTTGGGAGACTCTCCCCCGTGCGCCGGTCACTCCGGTTACCGAGACACAATAGATGAAACCGGTAGAGGCCCGGGCCACCAACTTTATCCTCTCTGGGGTACTGGTAGGAGCTAACAGAAATATGGTGTCCAGTTGGGATCTTTGTGCTGCCTCTTTGATTTCTCCGGCCTCTTCCGGAGGTAGGTCAGGCACGATAATGCCATCTACCCCGGCCTCGGCTGCTCTCTCCACAAAGTCAGTTACACCAAATCTGTAAATAGGGTTATAGTAAGTCATCAGTACGATTGCGAGCTGAGACTGTTTTCTTATTTCCTTCACCGTGGAGAGGATTTTGGTGAGGGTCACGCCGCTCTGCAATGCCCGTTGTGAAGCCTGTTGAATGGTGGGACCATCGGCTAAAGGATCAGAGAAAGGGACTCCCAGCTCCACAATCTGGACTCCCCTTTGTTCCATTTCCACTACCAACCGTTTGGTGATATCCAGGCTGGGGTCGCCGGCAGTAATGTATGGTATAAATGCCTTTTCTCTTCGGGATTTCAGATGGGCGAAAATCTGGCTGATCTTGTTCATAATCTTATTCCCATTTCTTCGGCAGCGATGTTAACATCCTTGTCCCCTCTTCCGGATAGGTTAATCACCACTATTTTGTCGGGAGCCATTTTGGGGGCGATCTTCTGGACATAAGCGATGGCATGTGCAGACTCTAAGGCGGGGATAATCCCCTCGGTACGGGCAAGTAGTGCGAACGCCCCTAAGGCCTCCTGGTCGGTGACTGATGTGTAGTGGCACTGACTGGTATCTTTGTAGTAACTATGTTCTGGCCCAACTCCCGAATAGTCCAGTCCGGGAGCAACAGAATGGGTGGTAAGTATCTGACCATCAAGGTCTTGTAAGAGATAGGTTAGCGTTCCGTGAAGTATTCCCGGTATTCCAGCCAGCAAGGGGGCGGAATGTTTGCCAGTTTCAATCCCCAAACCGCCAGCCTGTACTCCGATAACATTCACTCCATCCTTGGAAAAGGGATAGAAAAGCCCCATAGCATTGCTTCCCCCACCGACACAGGCTACCAGATAGTGGGGAAGACGGCCTTCGGCTTCCAAGATCTGCCGTTTGGCTTCTTTGCCAATAACCGCCTGAAAGTCCCGTACCATCATCGGGTAAGGATGAGGGCCCACTACTGAGCCCAGCAGGTAAAAGGTGCTCCTCACATTGGTCACCCAATCCCGAATGGCCTCATTTATGGCATCTTTAAGCGTTCGACTGCCTGAACTTACCGGGGCCACTCGGGCACCGAGAAGCTGCATCCGAAAGACATTGAGCGACTGTCTCCGAATATCCTCCTCCCCCATGTAGACCACACATTTCAGTCCGAATCTCGCCGCGGCAGTGGCGGTAGCCACGCCGTGCTGCCCGGCACCGGTTTCAGCTATGATCCTTTTCTTACCCATCCTCTGCGCAAGCAGCACCTGACCTAAGGTGTTGTTGATTTTATGGGCTCCGGTGTGAAGCAGATCCTCCCTTTTTAGATAGATCTTGGGACCTTTGAGCTCTTCGGTCAGTCGCTGGGCGAAATAGAGCGGAGTGGGCCGGCCAGCATACTGATGAAGATAATAACCCAACTCATCCTGAAACTCACTGTCACTTTTGGCTTCAAGATAAACCTGTTCAAGTTGGTTCAAGGCTGGCATCAAGGTTTCAGGTACAAACCTTCCCCCGTAAGGGCCAAAATATCCTCTTTCATCCGGCATTGGGTTCGCTGTTCTCTTCATTTGTTCGTCCCGAAAATGTGCTTGTTTAAATTGTATCTGGAAGACTGAACACTGAAAAACACCGAAAGGTACTGCATATTTTTTGGTTATTGGCAATTAGTGAACCAGTCACCAGTAACCAATCCGATTGCCTCAAGTCTGCACACCTGGGCACAGAGCCCGCAGCCTGCACAAAGCAACGGATTTATCCTGACACTCTTCTTTCCATCAACATTTACCGCCTCTAAGGCAGGGCAACAAGATCTATGCCTCCCTGCTTCTGCCGAATCCACCACCAATCGCTCATTTCGCATTGTTGAGAGACTCGTAAAAAGTCCAAGATGCTCCCTCTCCCTATA
>JAUWEO010000191.1 GCA_030608245.1 Candidatus Latescibacterota bacterium | reverse complement strand
CCTGTTTTTTAGCCCCAGTCCAATAACCTCCATTGTGTCCCAGAAGAGGGGGATAGCAAACGTCTCCAGATAGCAACAGGGTTGGGTTAAGACTCAGTGGATTCTTCCGGGGGGGGTTCGTTCTCCTTGAAAGCGGGTTCTTCTTCCAACTCCAGCGTTTCTAATAGTTCTATTTGAGAGTTCAACAGCGCCTTCAGCCGAGCCAGAAAGGAGTCTCTCTGCATTTTCAGATTCGCTATCACTTGCTTTATCTCACTTAGCTGTATCCGTGCCTGGTCGACTATCTTTTCGGCTCTGATCTGGGCGTCTCTGACAATGAGATCAGCTTCCCGCTGGGAATTTGCTCTGGCCGCTTCAGTGGTCCTCTGGGCAGTTAGAAGGGTCTCCTGCAGCGTCTTTTCTAAGTTTCTGTATTCGGCGAGAGCAGTTCCCAACGACTCCATCTTTTCTCTTAGAGAGGCGTTCTCCTTGCTGATCTGCTCAAATTCGGCAGCCACTATCTCTAAGAAGGCATCTACCTCCTCTGGGTCATAGCCACGGAAAGTTTTCTTAAACTCCTGTTTTCTAAGGTCAAGAGGCGTTATCTTCATGCGAATTTCCTCCTTTAGCGCAGACTAAGTCCGAGTTCCAGAAGACTTCCTACCAGAAACTGCTGCAGAAACACAATAATCAAAATGACTACCAGGGGAGAGAAATCTATCCCTGTACGGTACAGAGTGCTTGGTAGAATCCTTCTGGCCCACGACAGGACTGGCTCGGTGATAGCATAAAGGAATTGGACGACCGGACTGTAAGAATTAGGGGTAAACCAGGAAAGCACCGCCCGAATGACAATCAACCACATATAAATCTTTAACACAACGCCCAGAATTCCGGCCAGTGACACCAAAAAATTCCCGATGATGAACAAGGTCCCTCCTTAATAAGCAAGTATAAATCAGAACGGAATCTGTCTCGTTCGTCTCTCTAAGTATTAGCCTATTTTTTGTTAAACATATAATATATACACGACCTTCTTGATATGCAACAAAAATCTACAAACATTGACCCACAACATCTGCTTGCTAAATCAGCGTCCATGCGGGTTTCTGGTAGGGCTCGACTCCCAGGACCTACACCTTCACAGTCTCAGATAGCTTATTCGCATCACTCTGATTGAGATGAGCCTGAATCAGAACGTCATTATTTTGGCAGACTTCACTGGAAACATCCCCTACCCGGTGAACCCAGGAAAGCAATTGTGTTTCTCGTAGGGGGATTCTCAGTCGAACCTCAACCCGATGCTGGCGTAGAAGTCCCGTTATTGCTCCTCTCAACTTATCAATGCCCCAACCGTTGAGGGCAGAAGCAAAAATGCCTCCGGGGTGTCTTTCTTGAATCCTGGAGAGTGATTTCAGATCTGTCACTAAGTCGGATTTGTTTAAAACGAGGATGGTGGGTTTTTCTGCCATTTGGAGTCCATCGAGGATATTCTCCACTGTGATGATTTGTTCTTCCAAACGTGGGTGAAAGATATCCACCACATGCAAAAGAACATCTGACTCAACAGCTTCCTCCAAGGTGCTATGGAAGGAAGCGATCAGATGGGGGGGGAGTTTTTTGATAAAGCCCACCGTGTCGGTGAGAAGGGCTCTCTGGTGGGAGGAAAGGTCGATTACCCGGGTCATAGGGTCAAGGGTGGCAAAGAGGCGGTTCCCCACATAGGCAAATGGCACCTCCGAAAATCTATTCAGTAATGTGGACTTCCCCGAGTTGGTATAGCCAACCAGGGCAACCCTGAACATACTGGATCTTCTTTTGCGCTGGGTCTTTCTGCTCTTTTCAATCCGGTTGAGTGCTCGACGGAGATTCGTTATTTTGTTTTGGACCTGTCTTCGGTCAACCTCCAACTGAGTTTCCCCTGGTCCTCGGACACCGATTCCACCCACCTGCCGGGATAGGTGGCTCCATTGTCTGCTGAGCCGGGGCAGCAGATATTGTAACTGGGCCAGCTCCACTTGAATCTTCGCCTCTTTGCTGCGGGCCCGGCGGGCGAAGATATCCAGAATCAGCCCGCTGCGGTCAACAATTTTAACCTTGGTAACCCGCTCTAAATTTCTGACCTGAGCCGGGGAGAGATCATCATCGAATATAATAAGATCCGCATCGAGACTCTCCGCCTGTGAGGCCAAGTGGGAGGCTCTGCCCTGGCCGATATAGAATGCCGGGTCCAGCCGTCCCCGTTCCTGCACCACCCTGCGGACAACCTGAGCCCCAGCGGTCTCAGCAAGAAGAGCCAGCTCATCCAAAGATTCCTCCACCTCCCGCCTGTCTGCGTGGAGGAGGTTAACCGCGATAATGATAGCCTTTTCCATTTCTTCTACTTGTGCTATTTGTGTTAGAAATCAGCTCCCAGGGAGAAACAGCTCACGGGTCTTGACGAGTCTGATTTCCAGGCATTATCAAAGCGGAGAATGGCGATGCCCAGATTGATCCGGATACCAAAACCCCAGGTTATCAAATACATATCACGACTGATCTGTTTAGGCCAGCCGTCCCAGGCCGAACCCGCGTCGGTAAACAATACCCCTTGAATATTCCGGAATGTCAAAGGCAGGGGCCAGCCGAAGGCAAGATAAGGAACAAACGGATATCTGAACTCGCAGTTTGCCAACAGGTACCTGGTCCCGGTGAGTTGGTAATAGCTTGCTCCTCGCAGGGGAGTAGGAAAGTTGGCGAAATAGAAATCTCCAATAGTGCTAATCTCTCTGCGACTATATTTGGCATTAATCCAGTTATCTAAGCCTCCAACAAAGAAATGTTGCGGATCCTTGCCCGTGCTTGCGCCCCCGGATAGCCGGAAGGCAAAGGTGTACCTTTTATTCATTCTAAGATACCGGCGATGATCGAAGTATAAGGTGGTGAAGGAAGGACTGTCCTTGCCCAGATCAAGGCTGTGTTGGACGGAAACTAAGGAACGAGAGCCGTTTACCGGCCCGGTTCCGCCCCAGATGGCTGTGTCGTTTACCAAAGAGAGTTCTAACAGCAAACAACGCATAGTTCCGGGAGCTTCCGGCATCCAATAATAGTAATCCCGTTTCACCGTGAGAGAGAGCAGATCCGCATCTATACGACTGAAGCGAGTGAGGGGTCGCGAGACAATGAGAGCCCCTCCGTAAACCCGGTCGTAGAACCATTCGTAGTCCTTTGTCCAGTAGTAGTTGCCAAAGTTGAACAGGGCAGCACCATAATCCGTCCGTCGTTTCAGATAGTAGTAGACAAACTGAAGGTTGCTGTTTTGTAATGAGTAAAATAAGTCGCCGTAGAAAACCATCCGATGGTTGCCCAGAATATCACTAACCACCACCAGACCCTGCCCCTCTAATCCCCAGTAGCTGCTGTAGCCGAGGCTGACGTTTATGATGTCAGGGGAAAATTTCGGCCTGTATTTCTTAAGAATAGGAGTCTGCGCAGACAAAGGTGTTTGCTGTTCGGTTGTGTCCGCCTCGGTCGAGACAGCCTTGGTGGTCAGATGCCTCTCTTTTTCCAGACGAAAAGGGGTCGGCTCAAGTTCTGTCCCGAATTCGGGGAACGGACTCTCCAAGGTGAAGATATCCCAGCCCCTTTCTTGAAAGGCCGAGAAGGCTATTTTCCTGCCATCCGGCGACCAATCGGGCTGGAAACAGCCGGTCAGGGCATTAGTAACGGGCACTACCCTTATGCTGTCCACATCAGCAATATCGG
>JAUWEO010000180.1 GCA_030608245.1 Candidatus Latescibacterota bacterium | reverse complement strand
TTCAACCGAAGTGAACGGGATATGGTCTGGACTGCTGGCCCCATAGATGAACTTGTTCACCAGCAAGAAATCACCGACCAACAGCGTGTCTTCCATAGAACCGGACGGTATCCGAAAGGCTTGGATCACAAACTGTCTGATGACAAACGCAAGAACAAAGACATAGACAATTGTCTTGACTTATTCCTTGTCAATAGCTGCTTTCTGCGATTTATTGATTCCTGTTGATCTCTCTTTCACTGCGGATACCCTATCACTTTATTCCTTCATCTTTTATCTTGCCCTTAGGTTTGATTTCTCTTTCACTATGGATCCCCCATCATTTTATTAGCACAAACACCTCTTCCAAACGAGAGAATTGAACGCTGGGTGTGAGTTCTACCTTTTTGAAAAGCCCCAGTTCCTGACCTTCTATTTTGCTGATCTTCCCGATTTGTAACCCCTTAGGGAAAATCCCCCCCATACCGGAGGAGATAACTACATCTGCCAATTGGATATCGCTTCTCAAGGGAATACCTTTTAATTTGAGCTTTTGTCCCCCTTCCCATTCTGCAATCCCGAAGGAACGATCCTGATTTTGGACCACTGCACTAACCCGACAGTTTCTATCCAGTAAAAGCTGCACTACAGAACAAGTGAGCAAAACTTTAGTGGTTCTTCCCACTAAACCTTCGGCAGTTACCACGGGCATATTCTCTCTGATGCCATCTTTGGATCCAATAGCAATTGTGATGGAGTTAATTCCTTGTCTACCACTGGTGGCGATCACTTCTGCAGGAAACAGGGAAAGTCCGCTTCTCTGTTTGAAATCAAGTAGTTGACGCAGCCGTACATTTTCTAATTCGGCCTCTCGGAGACGCTGCAATCCCATAGACAGATTGATGTTGCGGCGCCTTAGAAATTGGTTTTCTCGCCACAGCTGGCTCATCTGAATAGCCTTAGAGAAAACCCGCTCTCCACTGCTGAATATGGCTGCTACCACTGTTTCACCGAACTTCACCTTCTCTCTTTCTCCTAACAGCATCATAGTGCAGGAAAGGATAAAGACCACAGCAAACAAAAGATATCTTTTGTCGAAGAAGAAGGTTTTCGTAAATTGTATCATCTTCGGTTAAAACAGTATCTTCGTGTAAGAGTCAGTATCTTCTAACACCCGACCTGTCCCTCTAACTACACAGGAGAGGGGATCTTCGGAGATGTTTACCGGTAGGCCCGTTTCCTCTCGGAGGCGTTGATCTAAACCTCTGAGCAGTGCCCCACCTCCAGTCATAATAATACCCCGGTCGATAATATCGGCGGCCAACTCCGGTGGGGTCCGTTCCAGGGTCAAACGGACTGCTTCCACAATAGCATTTACCGGTTCAGCCAGTGCTTCTCGAATTTCCTCTGAACGCACTACAATAGTCTTGGGAATGGCTGCCACCAAGTCCCGCCCTTTTACCGGTGCCTCTATCTCTTTCTCCAATGGGTAGACAGAACCTATTTGGCATTTCAGCTTTTCTGCTGTTCTCTCTCCGATCAGCAGATTATGATCCTTCTTTAAGTA
Source organism: Candidatus Latescibacterota bacterium (assembly GCA_030608245.1). Classification (GTDB taxonomy): domain Bacteria; phylum Latescibacterota; class MVCY01; order MVCY01; family MVCY01; genus MVCY01. The sequence goes on along the minus strand of JAUWEO010000180.1, from coordinate 2,467 downwards.
CTGGCCGATCGCTTGGTCCATCTCATCGCCGGCCACTCGGATAGAGGTGAGGGTGACAACTCCAGAAAGGGCGATCACAGCGATCTCTGATGTTCCTCCTCCTATGTCCAGTACCATTGAACCAATGGGTTCTTCTATGGGTAGTCCTACCCCGATAGCCGCTGCCATTGGTTCGGCAATCAGATGAATCTCGCTTGCCCCAGCGCGTTCAGCCGAATCTTTCACCGCCCTCTTCTCCACTTCGGTGATCCCTGAAGGTACTGCAATTATAATCCGTGGCCGTACCATGAATCTGCCTTTCAGCACCTTCTTTATGAAGAAACGGAGCATCTCCTCTGTCACTTCAAAATTGGCGATCACCCCGTCTTTTATGGGGCGGATAGTTTCAATCTCCCCAGGTGTTCGCCCCTCCATCTCTCTGGCCTCTGCCCCCACTGCCAATACCCGTCCTGTAGACGTCTCTAAGGCTACACTGGAAGGCTCGTTGAGCACAATTCCCCTACCCTTAACGTATACCAGAGTGTTCGCTGTCCCCAGATCTATACCGATCTCGTTGGACATAATTCCCAAAAATCTCAGTCCCATAACTGCCTCACCGATCTATCTTTAAATTTGAACTGCCAGTTCAGCCACAAAGACACTAAGTCACCAAGATTAAATAGACCCTTTGCTCCATTGTTTCCTTTGTGACTTCGTGCCTTAGTGGCTGAAGAGCTATAATCCATTAGTGGAGAAAATGTCTCATTCCCGTAAACACCACAGATATCCCCATGCGATCGGCAGTGGCGATAACCTGATCGTCTCGAAGGGAACCACCGGGTTGCACGATATAGCGTATGCCGTTCTCTGCAGCTACTAAAATGATATCATCAAAGGGGAAAAAAGCATCTGAAGCCATTACCAATTCAGACATCTCTCGTTCTATATTCTTCTCGCCACAGATCTCCTTAAGATTTTCGTGGGCCTTTGTGATTGCCAGTTTTTGCAGAGAGTCAATTCGATTGGGCTGTCCTGCCCCCATGCCGACTACCTGAAATTGACTGGGTTTGTACTCCCGTGCCAGGATAATGGCGTTGGATTTAGTGTGTTTAACTGCCTTCCAGGCAAATTCTGCCAGAAGCTTCCTCTCCTCCGGAAATCCGCTCTGGGTGGCCACCTTCCACTCTTGATAGAGCGAGGTATCTCTCTCTTGTTCTAACATCCCTCCAATGATATGGCGATAGGTGTATTTCCCTGATTGGCCGGAACTTATTGGTGGTACTTGTAAGATCCTTAGATTTTTGCTTTTGTCTTTCAAAAAGGATAAGGCCTCTTTCTCGTAACCAGGGGCAACCAGTATCTCCACGAACTTCCTTTCCAGAAATTCGGCTGTAGTCAAGTCTACCGGCATAGTGCAGGCGACAATGGATCCGAAGGCGCTCACTGGATCACCTTGCCAGGCAGCCTCTAAGGCTTCCCGGAGTGTCTCTCCAGTGGCATAGCCACAGGGATTGGTGTGCTTGACCACCGCCACTCCTATGGTGTTTCCTAGCTCTTTGATTGCCTCAAGAGCCCCATCAGCATCTACATAATTGTTGTAGGACATCTGTTTGCCGTGCAGTTGTTCAACATTGCCAGCACAGGGCTCAGTGACTCCTTCATTTCGATAAAAGGTTGCCCTCTGATGCCAGTTTTCGCCATATCTTAAGACTTCACCCTTGGTGTACTTCAACCGGAGGATCTTCTCCTCCGCCAATTTTTCGCTCAGATACCTGTCGATGGCAGCATCGTAGTCAGCCGTGGCCCGAAAAGTCTTGGCGCACAATCTATTCCTGGTTTGAGTAGAGAGTCCTCCGCTGGTCTCCAGTTCTTGAAGCACCGGACTGTAATCAGCAGGGTCAACCACGACCCCTACATAGCGATAGTTTTTGGCTGTGCTTCTCAGCATAGTAGGACCCCCGATATCGATGTTCTCTATAGCCTCTTCTAAGGTGGAGTCCGATTTGGCTATTGTAGCCTCAAAGGGATAAAGATTGACTACCACCAGATCAATGAGCTCAATGGCATTTTCTTCTACATCTTTCATATGCTGAGGGTTATCTCTGAGCGCCAATAGTCCTCCGTGAACCTTGGGATGAAGAGTCTTCACCCTGCCGTCCATCATCTCAGGGAAGCCGGTCAATTCTGAGATAGACCTGACCGGGATGCCAGCCCCTTGGAGCACCTTCGCTGTTCCCCCTGTGGAGACAATCTCAACGCCCAGTCGATTTAAGCCCCTGGCAAATTCCACAATCCCAGTTTTGTCAGAGACACTTACCAAAGCTCGCCTGATCCTTGCCACCTCAAACTCCTTTCCTATAAGGAATTAAATTAGTGTTGATTCGTGAAATTCGAGGTCATAGGAATAGTTTAGGATAAAGTTACTCATATCTACCCTGCCACCAGCCGATTATAAGCCTCTTCATACTTGGCCAGGGTTTTCTGAACT
>JAUWEO010000223.1 GCA_030608245.1 Candidatus Latescibacterota bacterium | reverse complement strand
GTAAGATTTCCTTGTGGGAGAGCCACGATATGATGCACTGGAAGGAGAATGGCATCGTGCTCCGTGCGGATGAGAATGATGAGCAGGATGTTCAGCTCTACGGTATGGTGCCCTTCCGGTACGGCGCTGGATTTCTGGGGTTGCTGGAGATGTACTATCCGGGCATTGAGCGTCTCGACACGCAGTTGGCTTACAGTCCTGATGGGCTGCGCTGGCAGCGAATCCGACGCCGTGAGGTGGTCTTACCCCGCGGTGGTGAGGGAGCCTGGGACTCGCACTGGGTAGTCCCTACGCTGAATCCACCGCTCATTGCCGACGATCGCCTGTTGTTCTTCTACAGCGGAGCCAGCACCAAGCATGGTTCGAAACAGCGACACCGCCGAGCTATCGGGGTTGCTTCGCTTCGTCTGGATGGCTGGGTGTCTCTGGAAGCGGGACGGGTGGAGGGACAGGTGATTACCACAGTGCTGCCATTGGATTGTCCGATGCAATTGGAGGTCAATGTCAGTTGTCCCAGCGGATACTTCTGTGCAGAAGTACTGCACGCGGAGGGAACGCCGATGCAAGGATATGAGTCAGGCCTCGGCCGCCTCGAAGCGGTGGACGTTCTCCGGCATGGGATGAGTTGGGGTAACCGTACTGTCATCAGCCCCACAGCCGATGGTTTATGCCGGCTGCGGTTCACCCTGTTTCAGGGGTCTCTGTTCTCTTATCGCTGGAGCAGGGCAACCTGACAGCAACTGGATTGATGGTTTTGACATTTTTGGTTCAGCATTGCTCACGTGGTGCCAATCCCGTCGGCATCAGCGTTTACAAATCAATCAAATTGAGGAGTAGGCAGTGTTCTTCGACCGCAGGATTCCAGCCGGACTAAAAACGGCTTACAACTATGATTCTTTGGGTGGGATACTCTATGGGGCACATTACGGTTTCACTATTGCTTTTTTCCCCATCATTGCCCGAAAACTGGGAGCCAGTTCAGGCCAGATGGCGTTTCTGACCACTACCTCCCTCATAGGAGCCCTGTTTACCTTCTTCTGGGCACACTATTCTAACAACAGAAAGAAGATGCCTTTCATCATCCGGATGAAAGGCACAGCGAGGGTACTACTTTTTCTTATGGTCTTGGTCGTCAATCCCTGGGCGTTTATTTTTATTGTTTTTCTGTACTGGTTCTTTGAAATGGCAGGAAGCCCAGCCTACGCCGGAATAATGAAGGAAATATATTCAGAGAAACATCGAGGCAAGGCCATGGGCTATGTGAGAGTGGAGATGGGGATGGCAATGATCGTTTCCTCTTGGCTGGCGGGATTATTGCTGGATAGATTCAGCTATCGCTATGTGTTTCCAGCAGGAGCGGTATTTGGACTCTTCGCACTGCTATCTTTTCGCCGCATCAGAGTCAAAAGCGACGAGCGAGTAGTTCCTAATCAAAAGAAACGGTTTTCTCTATTAGAGATAGGACGAATACTCAAACGGGATAAGAGATTTCTCCGCTATTCAGCGATCATTTTTACCTTTGGGTTTGGAAACCTTATAATTATACCGCTTTGTCCGATTTTTCTGGTGGATACCCTCCGGATCACCAATACCTTAGCCGGCCGGTTGGCTTCTCTATTCTCTCTCTGTTGGGTTATCTCTTACCTTTTCTGGGGAGAGTTTATCGATCGAAAGGGTCCTCTGAATGCCCTCTGGCTTTTGCTGTTATTGGTAAGCTTTGTCCCTGCTCTGTACTTTTTTGCTTCCAACATCTGGTTTGCTGCTATAGCCACCATTTTTTCGGGCCTGAGTTCAGGTGGTACCCAATTGGCCAGGGTGAATTACATAACCAGAATTGTCAGACACGAACAGGTTGCGGACTACTGGGGCGTTGATTATACGCTGATGGGACTGAGAGGAATCGTCGCCCCCTTCGTAGGGGTGGGACTAATGCATTTGCTGGGGATAAGGGCTGCCTTTCTAATCGGTTTTGTATTGATATTTTCCAGTTTCATAGCTATGAGACAATTTGCTCAGGGAGAGGAAAAGGAACTATATAAACCCAAATCCGGAAATTGAACACTGAAAAACACCGAAAAAAGGATTCTCAATTGTTGATGAAAGACTTGTTTTAGGGAGATTTAACTGAGAAAATACGTCAAGCGACACGCGTGAGGTTGGAATTTAAGAGAGTTATTTCATGATGTTCTTCTCGGTTGTTTCAGTGTTATTCAGTGTTTTATAAATCTGAAAGATATTCAGTTTTTGCAGTTGAAGGAGGAATAATGAACCATTTAGGGACTAAATACGTGGGGTTGGATCTAAGATCGCCAATAGTTGTTGCTTCTGCTGGAATCACTGAGACGGTGGAGAGGATGCAGAAGGCCCAGGAGTATGGTGCCGGTGCTGTAGTGATGAAGTCTTTGTTTGAAAAAGAGATATGCAGAATAGCACCCACCCCCAGGTTTCGCATCCTGAAGCATAATCTGGACAGGGAGAAGACATTCACCTTTATGTCCTATGAGCAGGCCTCAGAGTGGGACCCGCAGCGTTATGCCAAAGAGGTGGCTAAGGCAAAGGCAGAACTGGACATTAAAATCATTCCCAGCATTAATTGTGTTACCGATGAAGGATGGGTAAATTACGCCAAGATGATGGAAGAGGCAGGGGCTGATGCCTTGGAGCTCAATGTCTCCTGCCCCCACAGCTCTGTCACCTTCGGGGGCGAGGATGTGGAAAATGGGATCTACCAGGTAGTTCAATTGGTCAGGAAAAACGTCTCTCTGCCGATTATCCCCAAGCTCAGTTCGATGCTGACAAATCCGTTGCACATCGCCAAGCGGTTAGAGCAGATCGGGGCAAATGGGGTGACCATCTTCAATCGGATGACCGCATTGGATATAGACATCGAAAACCAGGTGCCCACTATGCCCGGAGGCTATGCCGGACACGGAGGGCCCTGGGCCATTCAGTATCCCCTCAGATGGATAAGCGCTATTCGTCCTC
>JAUWEO010000207.1 GCA_030608245.1 Candidatus Latescibacterota bacterium | reverse complement strand
ATAAGCAGATTAAACAGTTAAAGACCCAAGGGGAAACAGAGAGAACCAGACTGCGCCATCGGGCAGAGGCTAATATCGTAAAGGCGGTTCTTTTTATCATCCAACGCTCTTTCCCCTCAAGGTTATAGGTCCCATTCTTTGGTTGTTTATATTCCAGAAATAGGGAGCGACTGATGGCTGTATCCCCGATGCAAAAAGTACAAATATATGCGCACCTTTCAGAAAAAGATCGCTTAGTGGAAAGGCTTCAAGATGTGGGCGTCTTTCACGTGGTGAATTTCCACGAGAACTGCGCCCAGCCCGACCTTGTTAGTCCTCTTAGCGATCACGAGATACCGGTTCGTGAATCGGAGGATACAATTGCCTCTCTCCGATTCGCCAGCGACTATTTGGCTGAGTTTGAGCAATCCAAGGGAATGCTTTCTAAGTTATCGGGCACAAAGATAGTGTTGAACCCGGGGGAATACGAGCGGATAACCCTTCAATCCGACTATCAGCAGACAGTGGAAAAGACTGAAAACCTCAATACCAAGAGGGTTCACCTTATCGCTGAACACAACCGGATTTTATCATTACAGAGACAGCTTGCCCCCTGGACACCTCTCGATATTCCCTTAGAACAGATAAGGCCAACTGGTAGTGCGGACCTTTTTCTGGGCAGTATATCTTTCGGTAAATTCAGCCAGTTAGAAGACGAACTCTCTGAGATGACAGGCCAGTTCGAGCTTATCAGGATCAACCAAGACGAACGACAAGACTACCTCCTGCTTTTCTGCTCTGAGGAGTTTTCCGCCCAGGCGAAAGAATCTCTTGCTCAGTTTGATTTTTCTGAGCTCTCTACGGCTGAACTCAAGGGCACCCCGCAACAAATACTGACAGAGTTGGGGACCAGGCTCAGGAATAATATTGGAACTCAACAAAGAATTATCGAAGAGAGCAAGGAATCGGCGACTTTTCGGCCGCAGTTGCTGGTGTTGATAGATCACTATTCCAATTTGCTCCAACAGAGATTGATCCAGGCCAATTTCGCCCGTACTGCCCGGGCATTTGTGACAGAGGGATGGATCAAAAAGAGAGAGTTCCCCGCTTTCCAAGAGAGCATAGAGACCGGATTTGAGGCAGTGAGAATGTTGCCCGCTGAGTCTCTGCCGGGGGAAGAACCTCCAGTTTTATTGGAAAACCCCAAGGTGGTTGAACCTTTCCAGATGATCACCGATCTTTACGGAACCCCGCGGTATTTTGATGTAGACCCCAGTTTCCCCTTGGCTCCCTTTTTTGTCATCGCCCTGGGAATGTGCATAACCGATGCTGGCTACGGAGTGGTATTGGCCTTGCTGAGTTTTCTTGCCCTCCGACTCTTTCGGTTGAGCCAAGGTACCAAAAGACTGGTTCGCGTCTGTCTCTGGGGTGGATTGAGCACAATACTGGTCGGCATTTTGACCGGGGGATACTTTGGCATCGACTTTGGCTCCCTTCCTCCTGTATTCCAATCTGTTAAAGCACTACGGGATAAGTTCATGCTGTTTGATCCCCTGAAAAGCCCCTTGATATTCCTGGGGATCGCTTTGACTTTCGGCTTTATTCAAATCTGTGTGGGGTTGTTGATCAGGTTTTACCGTAACCTGCGAGAGGGCATGTTCTGGGATGGCGTCCTGGATCAGATTACCTGGCTGGCTATTTTGAACGGAGTGGTTATCTTTGCTCTGGGCAAAGCAGGGATTCTGTCATCAGGAGCAGGGAGTTTTGGTAAATGGACAACATTGCTGAGTATGGCAATCGTGGTGCTGTTTGCCGGCAGGGCCAATAAAGGGATTGTCGCCAGATTGGGGGCCGGATTGTTTTCCCTTTATGGCATCACCGGTTACTTGGGGGACGTGCTTTCTTACTCCAGACTTCTGGCTCTGGGAATGGCCACTAGTGTCATTGCCTTGGTAGTTAACACCATAGCTTCGATGGTTTCTCATATCCCAGTGGTGGGAGTCGTGGCAATGCTGCTGGTGCTAATAGGAGGGCACCTGTTCAACATAGCCATAAATCTGCTCAGCGGTTTTATCCACAGTATGAGACTTCAATTTGTTGAATTCTTCAGTAAGTTCTTTGAAGCAGGAGGAACGCAGTTCAAACCCTTCAGAAAACAGTATCAGTTCCTGTTGGTTGCCGAGAAGGAGTGAGCTTCTCGGCTTGGGACTGGCCTGATGGTATTGCCGCGCAATGCACTTATATTCACATTATTAGGCCTAAATTTCACAAAGGAGGTAGTTGATGGGAGGTTTAGAGTTAGCCTTATTCGGTGTAGCCCTGGCGGTGTTCTTAGCCGGGATAGGCTCAGCCATTGGCGTAGGGCTCACTGCCCAGGTGGCCAACGGTGTATTAAGCGAGCAGCCGGATCTCTTCGGCAAGGCACTTCTGCTCACTGCTTTGCCCGGAACCCAAGGGATTTACGGTTTTCTGATCGGGTTCTTAGTGATAATGAAACTGGGACTGATCGGTGCCCCCACGGACGTTCCCTTTTATCAGGTCATAACCGTAGGACAGGGATGGCAGATGTTTGCCAGTTGTCTTCCGGTGGCATTTGCTGGTCTTCTGTCAGCGATACATCAGGGCAGGGCCTGTGCCGCCGGCGTGGAGATGACCGCCAAACAGCCCGACCAGGCGGGAAAGGCTTTAGTGTTGGCGGTCTTCGTTGAATTCTACGCTGTGTTGGGCCTGTTGACATCGATCCTCTTGATCTTCAGAAATTGGTAATTGCTATCGAAAAAGAGAGGAAACAATGCCGGTAAAAGCTATTACTGACAAAATAGTAGGCGATGCTCAGGCCGAGGCCGACAGGATCGTAAGACAGGCTGAGGCAGAGATAGCAGAGATAAAAAAAGAAGCGCAGGTTGAGGTAGAGATCATCGAGGCTCAAGCGACAAAACAGGCCTTTCTACAAGCAGAGGAAGAGAAAGAGAGACTTATCTCGACAGCAGAGATGGGGCTAAAACAAGAATTCTTGCGAGAGAAACAGACACTTCTCGATGAGACCTTTCAGAGGGCAAGAGACAGGGTCCTTACTATGCAGCCTGAGGAGTACAAGGAGCTTATGACTGGTCTTCTGATCGCTGCTGCTGAAAGTAGCGACGAGGAGGTAGTCGTCGCCGAATCGGATAAGGATAAAATAAGCGCAGAGTTACTGGAAAAGGTTAACCAGAAGCTTCGAGCCGGTGGAAAGCAAGGGAAACTGAGACTCTCGGCAGAAAACAGAAATATCCCTGGCGGATTTGTGCTTCGAAAGGGAAGGAAAGAGATCAACTGCTCTCTGCAGACTATCTTTGCCACAGCCCGGATGGAATTAGAATCGCAGGTAGCAGCAATACTCTTTGCTGAG
>JAUWEO010000195.1 GCA_030608245.1 Candidatus Latescibacterota bacterium | reverse complement strand
CTTCCGGATGGCCCAGGCAGAAGCCCAGGGCAGTTTCGGTAATCCCGCCCTTTACATTGAACGGTACATCGAAAAACCCCGCCATGTGGAAATTCAGATATTAGCAGACCAGTTCGGCAATGTGATACACTTAGGGGAAAGAGACTGCTCCATCCAGAGAAAACACCAGAAGCTTGTGGAAGAGTCCCCCTCACCAGCCGTTGACGAAGAGCTCCGTCAGAAGATGGGAGCAGCAGCCATAAACGGGGCCAAAAGTATCGGCTATCAGAGTGCTGGCACGGTGGAATTCCTGCTCACCCCCGATAGAGAGTTTTATTTTATGGAGATGAACACCCGAATCCAGGTGGAGCACCCCGTGACTGAGATGGTAGTCGGCATTGACTTGGTGAAAGAGCAGATTAGACTTGCCGCCGGAGAAAAGATAAGATGGGAGCAGAAGCAGATAAAATTGTCCGGCCACGCCATCGAATGCCGGATCAACGCCGAAGACCCCCAGAGAGATTTTGTCCCCTGCCCTGGAACCGTCTCCGGTCTGCACATCCCTGGAGGCCCCGAAGTCAGAATCGACACCTACCTGTACGTCCCCTACCGAATCCCTCCCTTTTACGACTCCCTCCTGGCTAAGGTAATCACCCACGGGGAGACCCGCGAAGAGGCAATAAACAGGATGCAACGGGTTCTGGAAGAGGTGATTATCGAAGGTGTGCCCACCACTATTCCCCTGCATCAGAAAATTATGAAAGACCCCAATTTCAGAAGAGGCTGGGTGGATACCACTTACATCGAGACTATGACCGGGATGGCCAAACAAGAGGCCGCTTAAGATGCTACTTGCAGTGGATATCGGCAATTCCAGTATATCTGTTGGCCTGTTTTCGGGGGAGACCTTAGCTCATCATTTTCGCCTGCCTGCGGACCTTCAGAAAACCCCGGAGGAATACAGAGACTTGCTCACTGAGCAATTGAATACAGAGGAAATTGCCCTTGAGAAGATTGACGATATGGCTATTGCTTCAGTGGTGGAACAACTCTCTTCGACTCTCCAGCGGGTTTCCCGTTTGCTATGGGGAAGGGACCCGTTGGTCATCAGTTATCAGGACATCCCGGAATTAAGGATCCGCTATGACAAGCCGGAGACCGTGGGTATTGACAGACTGCTGGCGGCCTTGGCTGCGTACAAGACCTACAGTGCACCGCTGATTGTGGCGGATATCGGAACGGCGGTGACCATAGATGTCCTCTCCTTTGAGGGTGAGTTCTTGGGTGGGATTATCGCTCCCGGACCGCGGATTTGCGCCGAAGCGCTAGCTGAAAAGACCAGCCTGCTGCCCCAAGTGGAGCTTCGACCTCCCTCCCGGCTGATCGGCAGAGGCACCCAGGAGGCTATTAAATCGGGTATTGTCTACGGAACGGCGGAATTGCTGGATGGCCTGGTGAGAAGGATAAGGGAACAAATGAAGATTCGGGCTAAGGTGGTTGCCACAGGAGGATTCGCAGATTTGGTCTCCTCAGAGTCAAAAACTATAGGGATCGTAGAACCACACCTGGTGCTCAAAGGGATTCAGATGACCTACAACTACTTAAAAACGAGCGGCTGACCGACACACTGCCCCGAATTGCGACAACTATCGGGCGGCTTGCAAATCGCCCCCGCTTTTTGTCCGATATCCTGAAGTATCCCTATCCCTCAGCACTTCACAGTTTAGAGCCATAACCATTGTTGCCAGAGGCGAAAACAGAAGAAAATGAACGAATATTCGCAAAAAACCGATTGGGGGGCTGATATTTCCCCTGCAATCAGGTTGTGCGGACTTGCAATTTTTTGAGAAAGTGTATTCTTTTTAGCACTCTTTCAGAAAGAGTGCTAACCGTTATGACGTACGCTCCTGATTATCATAATCTTGTGGGAGTTTGAGGTCGTCGATTTCTTGATCTTCGAGTGCATGGCTATAATATCGAGCGAAACAAAATGAATCGAAACTAGAAAGGAGGTGAACTGAATGAAGGTGACACCCTTAGCAGACCGTGTATTGATTAAGCCGCTGGAGGCCTCGGAGGAAAAGAAGGGAGGCATTATCATCCCTGACACTGCCAAAGAGAAACCGCAGCAAGGCGAAGTGAAGGCGGTCGGACCCGGTTCGGTCTCCGATTCCGGCGAAAGAGTGGCAATGAGCGTCAAGGTCGGCGACACTGTCCTTTATGGAAAATACGCCGGCACAGAGGTGAGAGTTGACGACGAGGACCTTATGATTATGTCCGAGAGCGATATTCTGGCTATCATTGAGAAGTAAAATAAGGAGGGAGAAGAAAAGATGGCAAAACAACTGGTATTTAATGTGGAGGCCCGGGATCAATTGAAAAAGGGGATGGACATCCTGGCCGACGCAGTTAAGATAACCCTTGGTCCTAAGGGCCGGACCGTCGTTTTAGATAAGAAATTCGGTTCCCCCACTGTGACCAAAGACGGCGTGACGGTGGCCAAGGAGATCGAGTTGAAAGATCCCTACGAGAATATGGGGGCACAGATGCTCAAAGAAGTTGCCTCCAAGACCAGCGATATGGCAGGCGATGGCACCACCACCGCTACCGTCCTTGCCCAGGCAATATTTACCGAAGGGCTGAAGAATTTGGCCGCCGGGTCTAACGCTATGGCCCTGAAAAGAGGAATCGAAAAGGCTGTCAAGGCCGTGGTAGATAACCTGAAAAAAATGAGCAAAGAGGTCGCCGGCAAGACCGAAATCGCTCAGGTGGGGACAGTCTCCGCCAACAATGATAAGACCATTGGTGAGATCATCGCCGATGGGATGGACAGGGTAGGTAAAGACGGAGTGATTACCGTGGAAGAAGCCAAGACAACAGACACCACTTTAGACTGGGTGGAAGGCATGCAGTTTGACCGCGGCTATCTGTCCCCTTACTTTGTGACCAATGCCGAGACTATGGAAGCAGTGCTTGAAGATGTCGCAATTCTTATTCACGACAAGAAGATCTCAGCGATGAAGGACCTGCTGCCCCTGTTGGAGAAGACCGCCCAAATGGGTAAGCCCCTTCTGATCATAGCCGAGGACATAGAGGGCGAAGCCTTAGCCACCCTGGTGGTAAACAAGCTGCGAGGGACACTGAAGTGCGCAGCGGTCAAAGCCCCTGGCTTTGGCGACCGCAGAAAGGAAATGCTCGAGGATATCGCCACCCTCACCTCCGGAAGGGTCATCTCCGAGGAGGCCGGATTTAAGCTGGAAAACGCTATGGCCTCAGACCTCGGTAGCGCCAAGAGGGTCACCATTGACAAAGATAACACTACCATAGTGGAAGGCGGAGGCAAAACGGAGGACATAAAAGGACGGATAGAACAGATCCGCCGGATGATAGAAGACACCACCTCCGATTACGACCGGGAGAAGTTGCAGGAGCGTCTGGCAAAGCTGGCCGGAGGAGTGGCGGTAATCAATGTAGGAGCAGCCACTGAGACCGAAATGAAGGAAAAGAAGGCTCGAGGAGAGGATGCCCTGCATGCCACCAAAGCTGCTGTGGAGGAGGGAACCGTCGCCGGCGGCGGAGTAGCCCTGCTAAGGTCGATCTCTGCCCTGGATGAAGTAGCAGCAGAAGGTGATGAAAAAGTCGGTGTTAGTATAG
>JAUWEO010000156.1 GCA_030608245.1 Candidatus Latescibacterota bacterium | reverse complement strand
GCGATATTTCCAGAACCAAAAAGCTAAGACAACAGCGCTGCCTCTGAAGATCCGTTTTGCCTCATTCTCCCTTCTTGAACCCCTCTGAGTTCACACCTCTCCACATATTCTTCTGCCAGACGGAGAAATCCGTTCATCTGTTCAGTGGTATATGGCTTTTTATCGCAATAAGTTGGATCAATGGATTGATGAGGCTCGAACTGCTGCAGTACCCAGTATTTCGCCCCTTGGAGCCATCTGCCTATCTTCTCTATGTCATCCCCGTCCAGCAATCCCGGGACAACGGTTGTCCTGAACTCATACTCTACCTGAGCCGCCTCAATCAGCCGCACGCTCTCTTCTATCTTGCTTCTGTCTACTTCTGCTCTTACCACCTCTTCGTATCTGTCTCGGGGGGCCTTTACATCCATAGCGAGGTAGTCTAAGAGTCCCTTCTGGCATAACTGTCGCAGCATCTCCGGGTGGGTGCCATTGGTGTCTATCTTGATTAGAAAACCTTCTCTTTTAACCTTTTCCAAGAAAAGAGGCAAATCAGAATGTAGGGTAGGCTCCCCCCCGGTCACAGAGATGCCGTCGATAAATCTCTTACGGGACCGCAGATGCTTAAGTACCTCCTCTTCGCTTATGTCGGGCATCTGCTGATAATGCAAGACCAACTGGGGATTGTAACAAAAAGGACATCTGAAATTACAGCTTCCCAAGAACAAGATCGAGACTATCTTTCCGGGATAATCGAGGAGAGAGGTTTTCTGTAAGCCTTTTATAAACATCTTTTATCTCGCTTAGACTGGAGGCAATCTCCACCAGGTTGTCCTGACTGTCGAACAGGAGAACGGCAGGGGTGGAACGAACATCGTATTTTCTTGCCTCTTCTAACCCTTCTGGGGTTCCGGTGTCAATGTTTTCTCCCGGCAGATCCAGTTTTTCCAGATAGGCCTTAACCAGGGAGCAGTGAGGGCATCTCTCAGAAAAGAAAAACTTGCAGCTTTGAACCAAGCCGGTCTTATCTTGAGATTCGATTTCCGCTGCCGGGATGCGCTTCGGGGGAGTAGTAAGTCTGTCCACTTCATACTCTACTCGTTCCTTGAACTCTTCCTTTTTCCCTAAGTTCCAGTTCACCACCGGGCGGTAATATCCTACCACCCGGGAGTAGACCTCTGTCGGCTGGTGACCGAGAGGACAGTCGGGTTGTTCCCCCTTCAAATATCCATGAGTTCTACAGATGGAGAAAGTAGGACTGATGGTAATGTAGGGTATTCTGAAATTAGAGACAATCCTTCTTATCAGGTTTTTGCAAGCTTCCCCACTGGGCATTCGTTCCCCTAAGAGGACGTGAAAGACCGTTCCTCCTGTATATTTGGCTTGCAGTTCCTCCTGGTGCTCCAAGGCCTCAAAGACATCATCTGTGTTCCCTACCGGCAGCAGGGTAGAATTGGTATAGTAGGGTATCTCTTCTCCGGCGGTGATCATATCGGGGAACTTCTCTTTATCCAGCTTGGCTAAGCGATAGCTTGCCCCCTCAGCAGGGGTTGCCTCTAAGTTGTAGATATTGCCGGTCTCCTCCTGGAAGTCCTGGATTCGGTTGCGCATAAAATCGAGCACCTGCAGGGCCAGCTTTTTCCCCTCTGCAGTGGCAATATCCTTGTCCAGCAGATTCAGACAGGCCTCGTTCATCCCGATCAGGCCAATAGTGGAGAAATGGTTCTCTAAGGTACCCAAGTAGCGTTTGGTGTAGGGCAAAAGCCCCTCTTCCATATTTCTTTTCACCAGCTTGCGCTTAATCTCCAAGGAATTCTTAGCAATGGCCATCAGCCGGTCCAGACTCTCAAAAAACTCCTCCTCGTTCTGGGAGAGATATCCTAACCGCGGCATATTTATTGTGACCACACCTATGGAGCCGGTTGACTCTCCGAAGCCGAACAACCCCCCGGTCTTTTTTCTCAGTTCACGTAGATCTAATTGCAGACGGCAGCACATCGAGCGCACATCGCTGGGATTAAGATCTGAGCGGACAAAGTTCTGAAAGTAGGGAAGGCCATATTTTGCCGTCATCTCGAACAGAAGCTCGGCATTTTTGTTGTCCCAGTCAAAATCTTTGGTGATGTTATAGGTAGGGATGGGGAAGGTGAAGACCCTTCCGGTCATATCTCCTTCCATCATCACCTCTAAGAAGGCGCGGTTGATCGTATCCATCTCCCGCTGGTACTCCCCGTATTTTTCATCCATCAATTGACCTCCGACGATGGCCTGCTCTTTCCCTAAGTCTTCAGGCACTGTCCAGTCGAAGGTGAGGTTGGTGAAGGGGGTCTGTCCTCCCCAACGGGAGGCGACATTGAGACTGAAGACGAACTGCTGGATGCCCTGCTTGACTTCACCGAACTCCAAGGCATCTCTCCGCACAAAAGGGGCGAGGTAGGTGTCGAAGGAGCTGAAGGCCATTGCCCCTGCCCATTCGTTTTGCAGGGTTCCCAGGAAGTTGACCATCTGGCCTAAGGCTGTCTCCAGATGCTTCGGCGGAGCAGAACCGATCTTATTGGGGACGCCGTTGAATCCTTCCAGCAGCAGTTGTCTCAGGCTCCAACCGGCGCAGTATCCGGTGATGCCCATACCCAGGTCGTGGATGTGGAAGTCGCCGTTCCGGTGGGCATCGCCTATTTCTGGGGGATAGACCTCCTCCAAACTATAATTAGCTATGGCCGCACCGGCGGCATGCATCAGAAGGCCAGAGAGGGAGTAGTCGGAGTTGCTGTTCTCGTTAACCCGCCAGTCAGATTGATCCAGATAATCACCGATGGTTTCCCGGATATCCATCATCACGCTTTCCTGGCGGCGAAGCTTTGCCCTCTGTGCCCGGTAGAGGATATAGACCTTGGCCGTTTCCGTCTGCCCATTTTCGATAAGGACTTTCTCCACCAGGTCCTGGACCTC
The DNA here is from genome assembly GCA_030608245.1 of Candidatus Latescibacterota bacterium. Classification (GTDB taxonomy): domain Bacteria; phylum Latescibacterota; class MVCY01; order MVCY01; family MVCY01; genus MVCY01. Next base: position 1,855 of record JAUWEO010000156.1, on the reverse strand, counting down.
TTCCACCGCAGGCACTCGTCCCTCCCGGTAGAAGATGTTCAAAATAGAGACCACCTGGTTGGATGTATTCTGGGCAACGGTGCGGTCAGTGCCCCCCACGGCCTGGATTGCCTTGAATATTGCATTGGTGATCTTCTCCTGGTCAAACTTCACTAACCGCCCGTCTCGCTTGCGGATCTGGGAAATCTCATCCGGTGAACTTGTGGTTTCCATAATTCTCTCCCTTCTCTTTTTGTAAGAATCTAACACCCCGGAAACCGTTTGTCAAGAGAAAAATACTATATATCGTGGGATTTTTTTTTCTCACCACAACAAATTGTGTTTCTATGCGGTATCAGGGCATATAGGGAGACTGGTTCAGGAATTGGTCAAAAAAAATTGACGCTCCTTGTTAAATGTGGTATATTTATAAATTCAGGAGGGTGTCGATAACTACCAACTAACTGTGAAGGAGGAGGGATCTGCTGTTTAATCCTGTCTATTTAGCTCTCTATGCTGAAATCCACTATACTTTCCCTTACTGCCCCAGTTTTTTGAAGAGGCGGCAGCCAGAGATAGTTGCCGATGCCCCGTTTCGGATTGAGCCATCCGCGCAGCTCCCCGTTCTATGTCTGATTAAGGACGCCAGCCGCTATCCCATTTGGTTGGAACAGGTGGTTGTTGATGTCAACTACAGTTCTGGACGTTCGCAGGCAATCTGCTTCCCGATAGGGGAGAGGATAGAGAGTCCAGTGTGGCACAGGGTGTTTGGCATAGATCCGCTGGAGCCGGGACTGACTGCTGTTGAGGTCGACTTCTGGTTTCGGGACAAAAAGGGAAAACACATAGTTCGCAACGACAACTATCGCCGTAGCAGCCATGCTCCTCTGGTGGTGCAAATAGCCCCCGAGCCTCTTCCTCGAAGTCAGGGCTGGTATTATGGAGAAACACACTTTCACAGTATCTACACCTCTGATCAGGTGGAGTTCGGCAGTCCTGTGGCTGCTGCCGTGCAACTGGCACAGGCGATGGGATTGGGTTGGATGGCAGTCACCGACCACTCCTACGACTTAGACGATTATCCTGGGGATGCAGTGAGGAATAGTCCCGCCCTGACCCTCTGGGAGCAGTTGAGGACGGAGGTGGCGGAGCTGAATCTCAACACAGGTGATTTTGTGACCTTGGTGGGTGAGGAAATCTCCTGCGGCAACAGTTGGGGACGGAATATTCATCTCCTTGGCTATGGCATCGAGCAGTTCATCCCCGGCTCAGGCGACAGTGCGAAAAGGCTGCTTAAGGTTTCACCGGAACTATCGGTTGGGGAGGTCCTTGCCAGAATAGGGGAACAGGGGGGGGTGGCTTATGCCGCCCATCCCTGTGCGGCGATGCCTTTGTCGCAGAGGTTTATTCTTCAGCGCCGCAGCTGGCGCAGCGCCGATTTTGAGGAGCCTGGACTGAGCGGACTCCAGTTCTGGAACGGGGTGAAGGATCTGGGCTTTCATCGGGGCAGACAGGAATGGATCAGCCTGCTTCTGGCGGGCAAACGAATCTTCGCCTTAGCGGGAAACGACGCTCACGGGGATTTCAACCGCTCCCGACGCATCAGAATCCCTTTCTTGAAGATGGACGAAGCCGACCACAACTGCTTCGGGAAAGTCCGCACCTGCGTTCAGGTGAAAGGAGCGTTGAGCGAGAAGTCCATCCTGGATGCTCTCCGTAACGGATGTTGTATCCTCACCGATGGTCCATTTCTAACCTTTCGGATGGAAAACGAAGAGAACGAAAAGGCTGAAATAGGCGGAAACGTCACCGGCAGAAACTTTACCTTGCAGATAGAGGCAAAAACCAATCAGGAGTTCGGGGAATTTGAGAAGAT
>JAUWEO010000157.1 GCA_030608245.1 Candidatus Latescibacterota bacterium | reverse complement strand
AGGGCATCTCCCTCAGATCCATCTGTGATGGTCTTCCTCTGAACCTGAAAGGAGGTGTGGGAGGAGAACTCCTTCACTATCTTATTCCCACAAGAGTTGCTCTCTTTTGGGAGGATCTTTCCAGGTTCCACCGCCAGTCTCAAACCACTGTCCAGCTCAGTAACAGGTTGAGATTCTCCTATCTCCTCTATATAGAGAATATAATCTCCATTAGGGTCAGGAATGAATTCGCTCTCGTCCCTCTGGCCGTCCCCGTTGACATCCTCCCAGATGTAGCAGCCTTTGTCTTTGCCCACATAGAGATAATTTCTTGATTTCTTGGTTGCGCCTTTGCTGGTCAGTTGGCAGTGAACCTCACTGATAATCGCTCCTTTCAAGGGTGAAAATCTCACATCTATGTCAGCTAAGTCAGTCCTCTCCTCCGAAGCAGGTTCCTCAGGGAAGCGTCTTCTCCGACGCGAGTATTCTGTGTTCACGGTCAGAGAGTGCCATTGTTTTATCTGCACCCGGTGCTGCTGGGTAAGGGCCAAAGCTCTTCTGCCGGATAGACGCTCCTCTCGCTTTTCATGCTTGGACGACCAGTTCAACGGTCCCTTGGTCAAGAGCGAAAGCCCGCCACCGATTCGTTGAAACCCCTCTCCCCTACCCTTCGAACTGCGAAACTCCGATTCATAGTGCACCTCTGGCACAAACTTCCAGAGACTCCAGCTTATCCTTCCCCTCTGGCGGAGAATATCGCCAGCTACTTGAGGAGAAACCAAATCCCAGTGGTAGCTAATATGGGGAGTTTTCCTTTCCTTCAGAACCAAGCTTATCCGACGGCGTTTTGACCGAACATCCCTCTGTTTCCTCAACTCCCCGTATTCGAAATTCAAAGCTGACCGCTTTGTGAAGTGATAACTCCCCAATATCTCTCGTTTGTTCTCTTGTTGACTGAGGTTGATCTGAGAGCTTGTTTCTGTTGAGATTCCCCACTGGTACTTCTCTTCCACCTCTGAGGTCCTCCCCAAGGGGCGGAATCTCTTGTCAATAGACCTATAACGGAGGTCCAGTTGTACAGAGCCCAAGCCTCTGCCCCCCAAGCTGATGCGAGAAGGATGAAGCGAGGCATTTAACTTATAGGCTCGGCCCACATTGTCTCTGTCAGCTTGGGAAGAGAAAGTGTTGAGGTCGAGGTTGCTGCTCCCCATCTCACCGGACAGGCTAATAGCCTTAACAGGAGTCAATTTGAAATCGAGAACCTCTATATGATGAGCGGTGGGCAGGGGCAAAAAGCGTTTGGGCAAATATTCTCCCTTACCTTTGCCGGCGTATTGGTAGATACCCCCACCGATATACCTGTAGTCTCCTTCTTCGCCTACCCAGGAAAAAGAGAGGTTATAGCCGCTCTGGCCCTGGGGGTCAAACTGGTAATAGCGGTAAAGCTCCCCCCCGGATAAGGTGTCGTATAAAGCGGTATAGTGGCCTTTGCCTGTTGTTGATGAATCTACCCCTGAGACGCAGGCAGAGGCAGAATTGTCACCAACTGCCTCTAAAAGTGTCTGCTCTGCTTCATTCAACACAAAAGCAAGGGGATTTTTCCGCTCATCACCTTCTCGGAGAGCAGTTAATCCAAAGTGTGCCTTATTGTCCCAGAGATCCACCTCGCTTCTCAGACCCCAGGAGTTCCTTTTATACTCTTGATGGGAGTATTCAAAATCTACAGTAATCCTCGACTCCGTGGTGATCAAACGCCGGGGCGTAAAAGTGACCTGGCCATTTCCGTACTCGATGACATAGTCGTTGTTTTCACCTCGTTTCAGAAGCTCTCCGTTCAGCCACACCTTTTCGGAACCGGCGACAACAACGATGTTAGTGTTGCCATCTTCTGCTTTCAGTTGATATGGCCCCTGATTGCCCTCGCTGCCCATGAATTCGTTGGTAGTGAATTGTCCGCGGGAGAGAGCCCCAGCCAAGGTGACTCTGAACTGGGACGAAGCGAACTGGCTGCAGATGCCTTGGAGCTTATGCTCATATCTCCCCAGCTCTGTTTGAGTGAAGGAAAGGTCGTAATCCCCAAGCACAACAGCGAAGTTATCGTTCTTGATCTGCAAAAGGATCTCATCCAGGTCCTGCAATTTTTCGGTGTTCCCTTCTGGCTGAATAGGACTGTTCTGGTCGGTCAGAAGTGCTAAGACCTCGGTGTCCTTTCCGATTCTGCCTGAGATATTAAGCCTCAATGTCTGTTCCAGTGAGAGATCCCGGTCCGATCCCACTGTTACGGCCAAACTTTTGATCCCACTGACTTGAAGCTCCTCCCACTGGGCCGGTCTGGTCGTTTTTTGCCCAGATTTCCCTAAGGGCTCAATTGGCGGTCTCTGGGGAAGTTTGACCGAGGAACTCTCCACTGCAGTCATCTCTCTGTGGCGATAAACTCGTTGCAGAGGGGAGATGAGCTTTCGAAATCTCACCCTCATCATCTTGTCCAGCGGGAGGGGTTGCAGGAGACTGATCTGATTCTCTGTCCAGTTGATCTCATAGTCCTGCTGGCTGCTGACCTGCACAGAGTCAATCCATACCTCTTCTGTCCCTTCAATAATTGAATCGTCTCCTAAGGGATAAGGACCCGGGGTACCGTTACCGACTATCTTTATCTCCCGCCAAGCGAAATCTTCTCTGGTTTGGGCAGAGCAGACCGTTGTTGTCAGCGACCAGGTCATCGCCCAGCAGAGGAGAAATAAGGGATTCCCTATCCGATGTCGAACGAAAAAAACAGACCTTTTGCTCAATAGTTCCTGACCACCTTGAATTTCTGCACCCGGGAGTTTCCACTGTCCAGGACATAGAGGAAATCGTCGTTTGCCGCCACATCTCGAGGGGCCTGGAAAAATCCCTCTGCAGTGCCTTTGGCTCCGATTCTCTGGAGTAGATTCCCTTTCTCGTCGAAGACCACCACCCGATGGCCTCCGGTATCAGCTACAAACACCTCTCCGAGAGAATTGACGCTGAGTCCTTCTGGTTCTGAAAGCACCTCTCCTCCAAAATAGAAGAGGAGACTTCCGAACTGGTCAAAGACGGCTATCCGGTTGTTGCCGGAATCGCAAACATAGATGTTCTCTTCTCTGTCCAGGGCGAGACCGGTCGGGGTAAGTAGACTCTCTGCCCCGAAACCAGTGAAGTCAACTTCCACCCTTCCAAAGGGATTTATTTTGATAAGCCGGTTGTTTTCTGTGTCGGTTATGTAAATATCCCCGTAATTGGAAATAGCAACTCCAGCTAACCAGCCGAGATCACCAGTTATCTCTGCCAAAGGGGTAAAGTCAGCATCAAAGGCCTGAAGACGACGATTATGTGAATCCACAACATAGAAATTCAGAGAGGTGCGAACAGCAACATCAGTCGGTTTGTTGAACTGACCCGGTTCCCAGCCGAAGCTGCCAAACTGTGCCAAGAACTTGCCTGCAGGATCGATTTTTTGAATGCGGTCGTTTCCCGTGTCGGCCACATACAGATTGCCTAAGGGATCTAAGCAAAGACCTTGAGGATCGAGAAATTCCCCTGGCCCGTTACCTGCAGCCCCAAAGCTCAAGAGAAATTGGAAACGGAGTTTGCCTCTGGGGGCAGGAGATTGCCAGTAGCTCCTTGGTCCACATCCGAACCCACAGAGGAGGGAAAGACAAGCAGTAGAAAGTAGGAAACGAACAGTATAATTCATATTTCTCAAGGATGCTCCTTTGCTAACTCACTGTCAATACAGTCTTATCAAATACGCGGGCGAGTTCGCCAGTGAGCCTCTGGCGATCATATTTCTGGATAATCTCAGGGGTTGTTCTCTTGGGCTTGCCTGTTCTGTGTTGGTTGTAGTAACCGAGAATAGCCTTTTTGATCCCTTGGATGTCGTCGGCGGGGACCACTATACCGTTGCCTGTGGAGCGGACAATTTGGGCTGCTGCCCCTTCAGGCACACAGGCCAAGATAGGTTTACCGCTGGCGATGTATTCAAAGAGTTTGCCTGGGGTGACAGCTTCTGCTCCTTCGCTTTCATCCAATGTTAACCAGAGCAGATCAGAATTGAGAAGCTGAACAACACTCTCTGAATGCGGGAGATAACCTCGAATATCCACAACATTCTGCAAGTTGAGCTTCTTCACTAAACGTTTGTTTTCCTCTCGAAACATTCCTAAGAAAACCAACTTGATTTCGTTGGCAAGTCCTGGCTCCTCGTCTAACATTTCTCTTACTGCTGATAGAAAGTGTTTGGGGGTAACGGTGGCATAGAAAGACCCACTGTAGGTCACTGTGAATTTACCGGTAGATGAGAGTTTCCCTTTATTCTTAAAATCATCAGGGTCAAATCCATGGGGAATCACAGTAAATTTTGAGGCAGCAGCTCGGGGATGTGTCTTACGCAGGTTTTCTCTGAGCACCTCATTAGTGGAGATAACTCTGGCAGCTTTTCTGATCACCTTCTTTTCCAATAATTGATTCAATAATCGATGGATCGAAGTAGGGTAGTGAACAAACTGAAATTGTGTCCAAGCATCTCTAAAGTCAACTACCAGAGGCTTCCGGTAGAGTCTGCTCAACAGGACACCGACAAGATGGCAGGTAAAGGGAGGACCGGTGGCATAGACTATTTCCACTGATTCTTGGTGCAGAATTTCTCTGGCCTTACTCAAGGCAAAAGGCAGCCAACCGAGCTTGTTGTCCGGCTGGAAAACCATCTGACTTAAGTAACTCAGCGTCCTGCGCAAGTTCTCCGGTGGCTCTACCGTCTTCTCTCTGTGTTGTAGCCAGGAAAAC
>JAUWEO010000274.1 GCA_030608245.1 Candidatus Latescibacterota bacterium | reverse complement strand
ATTTTCGGGGGATACAGGGGAGGGTGAAATTCGCCGAGGCCTTCTGCTCTCAGAGGCTTTTTCTTGATATCTGAGAAATTTTTGCAGCTATTCAGCCACCAAGGCACAAAGACACAAAGGAAATATCAGAGTTTTAGACCTTTGTCAGACTTGGCGGTTGGAAATACTCTCTGCTGCATTTTTCCCCTAAGCAAAATATGTAGAGACGACCCGACGGGTCGTCTCTACTACTGATAAGCTAAAAGAAGAAATGGGAATTGCTGTACTATTGACTGACAACCAACGATTCGATCCCCAACATCCAATGAGACTGCTTAATGATTCCTCATTCTAAACCCACTATAGACAAAAACGATGCTGAGCTCCTTTCCCAGGTGATGTTAAGCGGCCAGATCGCTCAAGGAGAGAAGGTAGCGGATTTTGAGAGGCAGATGGCTCGGTTCATAGGGGTGAAGGGCTGCGTGGCCACCAGTTCCGGCACAGCCGGACTGCACCTCTCCCTAATTGCCTTAGGTATCGGACAAGGCGACCAGGTGCTGTTTCCCACCTATGTCTGTGCTGCCCTCCTCAATGCGGTGAACTATGTGAGGGCAACACCGGTTCTCGTGGACATCAATCCCCGGAGCTTTAACCTTGATGTCTGTGACCTGAAAGCCAAACTTACTCCCAAGAGTAAGGCGGTCATCCTTCCCCATATGTTCGGACTACCGGCCGATATAGATGAAATTATGGCTTTGGGAATACCGGTAATAGAAGATTGCGCTCAGGCTGTAGGGGCTACTTTCCAGAAGAAGCCTGTTGGTAGTTTTGGTACTCTGGCGGTTTTCTCCTTCTATGCCACTAAGGTGATGACTACCGGGGAGGGAGGTATGGTGGCTTCCCACTCCCAGGCCCTTCTGGAAAAGCTGAAAGACCTCAGAGAATACGATGAAAAGGACAATTACCGGTTGAGGTTCAATTACAAGATGAGCGATCTTCAAGCTGCACTGGGATTAGCCCAGTTGGCAAGGCTTGCCGATTTTGTCTCGCAGAGAAGGAAGACAGCGGATCTTTACTCTGCCAGCCTAAAAGGATTCGCTGTTGATCTTCCCCAGGAGAGTGAAGATCGGAGGCACATCTTCTTTCGATATGTGATCAGGGCAAAAAGACCGCTTGCGGCGATTCTCCGGTCTTTTGAGCAGCGAGGTGTTTGTTGTCGCAGACCTGTTCACAAGTCCCTTCATCGTTTCCTGGGACTTAGTGGTTTTCCCTGGACTGAAGAAGTGTCCAAAAGTGCCTTATCCCTTCCCATCTATCCAAGTCTTAAGGACGAAGAGACAAAAAAGGTAATAGAAGCTGCGCAGGGGATTCTGAGGTATTGTCTATGAGAGTTCTTAAGACAATCGGTTATATCCTGTTAGCGGTAGGGGCCGGGCTTCTGCTTCACCCTACCATAAAGGAGTGGTTTTTTCAAACAGGCTGCCGATGGGGTTATCTTCTACTCTTCTCCTTTCTCGGTTGTTTTCTGGCAACTCCTTTGGTACGAGGAGCGGCAAGAAGGCTTAAAGTCATGGACTATCCTGACCCCAGGAAGATTCATCTGGTCCCTATTCCTCTGTTAGGTGGCA
>JAUWEO010000099.1 GCA_030608245.1 Candidatus Latescibacterota bacterium | reverse complement strand
GGGCAGCCGCCTATGGCATGCCCGGTGTTATCGTCGATGGCAACGATGTAATAGAAGTGTACAAGGCAACACGCGAGGCGGTGAACAGGGCGAGGTCCGGCGGCGGCCCCACATTGCTGGAGTGCAAGACGTACAGGCGGGGCGGACACTCACGGGGAGACGCAAACCAATACAGAGATAAGGAAGAAGAGAAAGAGTGGCTGGCGAGAGACCCAATTGTTATCACCCAGAACAGGCTCAAAGAGCTGGGCGTCCTCACTGACTCCCTGATAGAGGAAATCGATGAAGAGGTGAAGGCCCAGATACAAGCCGTAATAGCGTTTGCCGAGAGCAGCCCATACCCCGCACCTGAAGACTGCTTGAAGGGGTTATGGGCGGAATAGAGATTTGTTCTACGGATACTATGGAGGGCATCCAATTGTTCACAAGCGGAAAATGTCATTTCGACCGAAGGAAGTGAGTGGAGAAATCCGATTTTTGCCTGAAACAGATTCCTCGATTCCGCGGAGCCTGCCCTGAGTGAAGCGAATGGGCTCCACTCGGAATGACTTGAAAAATGCAAATTACTTAATGTCCTTGAGTGATAAAAGTCTCCCCTTCTGAAAGGATCTACGAGGATGGCAAGATCAACTATTGTTGAAGCGCTGAGAGAAGCGATAACAGAAGAGATGCGGAGAGACCGAAGGGTATTCTGCATCGGAGAGGATATTGGCATACCGAAAGGCTTCGGGGGGGCATTTACCGTGACACTGGGTCTTTCCGACGAGTTTGGACACGAACGAATCCTTGATACTCCGATATCAGAGGCTGGTTTCGTGGGAGCCGCGATTGGTGCGGCGTTGATGGGCATGCGGCCGATCGCAGATGTCCAGTACTGCGATTTCATTTTTTGCGCCATGGATCAGATCATAAACCAGGCGGCAAAGCTGAGGTATATGTCAGGAGGTACTCTCAAATTACCTATGGTCCTACGTGCCCCTGTGGGAGCAACTTCCAGAGGAGCTCAACATGCTCAGTCTGTTGAATCTTACTTCGTACATTGTCCGGGTTGGAAGATCGCCTGTCCTTCCAATGCATACGACGCCAAAGGGCTCCTGAAGAGCGCCGTTCGTGATGATAACCCCGTGCTGTTCTTTGAGCATAAGAAGCTCTACGGCGCCAAGGGAATCAGAAAAGTCGAGGGAAGCATTGATGCATGTTCTGATATCCCGGATGATGAGCTCCTCATTCCTTTTGGCGAGGCCAGAGTAGTGCGAGAAGGAAAAGATGTCACCATCTTGGCAAATCTGAGAATGGTCTATGAGGCCCTATCGGCAGCAAATGACCTCTCGGCTCAAGGCATCGAGTTGGAGGTCATAGACCCGAGGACGCTTGTTCCATTTGACTATGAAGCCCTGTATGAATCGATCAGAAAAACTGGCAGGCTGGTGATTGTTCACGAGGACACCTTTACCGGCGGCTGGGGCGCGGAGATCGCAGCCAGAACATCGGACGAGCTGTTTGATTACCTCGATGCACCAGTTAAGAGAGTTTGCGCTCCTGACGTTCCCGTTCCTTTCTCGCCGCCATTGGAAAACTACTATATTCCTAATAAGGAGAACATAACAAAGGCAGTACACAGCATTTGCTGAGGAATGAGGAGGCGCTATGGAACGTGTCTGCTTCTTGCTTCGGGTCAAGAAGGAGCTGATTGACGATTATCGCTGTACTCACCAGTCGGTCAATGCCGACATGCTGAATGCCCTCTCCGATTCGGGGATTAGAAACTATTCTCTGTTTCTGCGTCCGGACGGCTTGCTGGTGGGCTACTTTGAAGCTGAGAATCCCAAAGAATCATTGCGAAAACTCGGCGAGACCGAGGCAAATCGGCGCTGGCAGGAGCTTATGTCGCCGTATTTTGAATCCGGTTCAGGCGATATGGAAAAGGGTGGACTGGAGTGGTTGGGGCAAATCTTCTATCTGGAGTAAAACCGGGTTATCTACAAGAAGAGGTCAAAAATGAATTTCTGAGAAAGGAGAGAACGATGTTCTACGGGCAGACCAATGTGCCGATGGAATTTCCCTTAACGGCGGCACAAGTGTATCGGGACATCTTTAACGATGTCGAGTTGGATGTGGTTTTCACCGACCCTGGTGGCGAGCAATGGCCGGTGCCGGCGTTTTGGGCAGGCGACAACGTGTTTCGGGTGCGGTTTGCCCCACCGAAACCCGGACGCTACGCGTACCGTACGGTTTGCAACAACCCGGACGATGCCGGTCTCCACGGTCAGGCGGGTGAGCTTGAGGTGATACCGTATGACGGCAAAAACCGTCTTTACCAGCGTGGCCGCCTGCGGGTGGCGCAGACCGGGCGCACCCTTGAACATGTCGACGGCACGCCCTTTTTCTGGCTGGGCGATACGTGGTGGATGGGATTGTGCAGGAGATTAGGCTGGCCGGGCGATTTCCGGGCGTTAACCGCCGACCGGGTCGCTAAAGGTTTTACGGTTATCCAAATTGTCGCTGGACTTTACCCCGACATGCCGGCGTTCGACGAACGGGGAGCAAACGAAGCTGGTTTCCCGTGGGAAAAAGACTACGCTCGCATCAATCCGGCATATTTTGATATGGCCGACCTGCGCATTGACTGGCTCGTGGAGTCCGGCCTGGTCCCCTGCATCGTGGGCTGCTGGGGCTACTTCTTACCGTGGATGGGCGTGGAACGGATGAAAAAGCACTGGCGCAATCTGGTGGCCCGGTACGGTGCTTACCCGGCAGTGTGGTGTTTGGCGGGAGAGGGAATTATGCCTTACTACCTCTCCCAAAACAAGGAGCAAGACAGCGCCTTCCAGAAGAAAGGCTGGACGGAACTTGGAGCCTACCTGCGTCAGATAGATCCCTATCATCATCCCGTGACCATTCATCCTGGTGATAGCGCCCGTAACACGGTGGAAGACCCTGCCCTGCTGGACTTCGACATGCTCCAGACCGGACATGGCGACAGGCAGAGTGTGCCCAATACCATCTCCCGCGTGGTGGAAGCATATAACCGTGAGTCTCAAATGCCGGTTATCAACGGTGAGGTCTGCTACGAAGGTATCGGCGAGGCGTGTCGGCAAGAGGTGCAGCGCCTGATGTTCTGGGCCTGTGTGTTGAATGGAGCGGCCGGACACACCTACGGCGCGAACGGCATCTGGCAGGTGAACACGCGGGAAAAACCATACGGCCCGTCCCCGCACGGCATGGCATGGGGCAACACAGCGTGGGAGGACGCGTATCAATTGCTTGGCTCCGCTCATCTGGGCATTGCGAAGCGTCTGTTGGAACGATATGACTGGTGGCACTTTGAACCACATCCGGAGTGGGTCGAGCCACATTGGAGCAAAGAGAACTATTTTGCACCCTACGCGGCTGGTATTCCGGAAGAGGTGCGTGTCATTTTCATCCCATTGGGCTGGGAAGCGCCTGTTGTGAAGAGTATCGAGAAGGGTATGCGTTATCGGGCTTTTCTCTTTAACCCCACTAACGGAAATGAACAGGACCTCGGTCCGGTTGTCCCCGAGGCCAATGGCGATTGGGCTTTGCCTGTGGGCAAAGGAACCTGGAGGCTCCTGCCGATTTACCAAGATTGGCTACTGGTGCTGGAACGTATCAAGGAAATCTGATATGACTGACCGTGAGCGATTTCTGAACGTGATGAACCATAAGCCGGTGGACCGGTGCGCTTGCCCCGTTGGATATCTATTATCCTACGGGGTGAACGGCGTATGGACAGGAGCGTGGCCGGAGATATTGGATGCCATGCGCCAGGCGGGGTGCCAGCGGGCGGATGTGCTCTGAAGCTGCCGGGGAAAATGGTGTAGGAGGCGGGCTTATATTCTTGGCTGGATCAAAGATTTTTGTGGAACCGCAACAGCCAGCGCGGCTTTCTGGGGGGAGCTACAGCTAAGTTCAGCCTCAGGTCTTCCCAGACCAGTGCGATCCCACCGTCGAACCGCAGGTCTTCGGGTTTTATGATCTGGTTGTGCCGCCAGGTGCAGCCAGCATCCACAAAGGGGATCAACGCCTTGTCTCCTCTTTTGAACCGGTATTCGGCCTGAACCAGCAGCATACCGTCCCCCTGGAACTCCTTGTAGTCGTAGCCCCGCAGGGTACCGATGCCACCCAATTGAAATTTCCTCTGTGCAGGGAGCCCCTTATCCGCAAATCCAACTTTTACCCTGGTGTCTAAAGACTGCTTCCAAGCCAATCTCCTGCGCCCAGTTAACTCCACCTGATAGCGCCGGAACTGGAAATCTCCTCCCAATCCCTTGTCGGCTATTTCCCCCTGCACTTCTAAATGTTGATCAACCGGCAGTTCTTTGCGATAGGAGATCTTTATGCTGTTTATCCAACCTTCATCAACGGGTGGATTACTCCGTTTCCCTCCTCTCCAGTTAACCAGGCTCCAGTCGGTCCGTTTGCAGAGACTCTCATATTTATCGCTGCAGTATCCTATCCTTAAATCACCGGCCTTGCCCAATCGCTGGCCCAGATAGACCTCATATCCCTGCTGGCGAAAATAGTCCCTTGCCGCTGTGCCAGCAAGCAGCATCAGTAAGGTGGCCTCCTGGTCAGAGACAATCCAGCCATCCTGAGTGGCTACTATGTCGTGAAGATCTGCCCCTAAGGAAAGCTTTTTCCACAGGGATTTTTCGACTCCCAACCTGTAAGTCCACTTTTTTGTTGCAAAGCCGTAATCTCCTCGGACATAAGCCTTGTCCTGGCCACGGGGAGTTGGACACGCTGTCACCTTCAGGCCCAGAACCGATCCTTCCACTCGGTTGAACCTGCCCACAGCATCCCACTCCCAGGTTTCCTTCTCCACAGGCCATATATCGAATTCCTCTGAGAGCGGCAGTTCCCAATCCCAACGTTCCCGGTGGCTGTCGAACTCTCTTTTCTCTTCACGGATTGAAGGAGCTTCAACTTTGCCCTCTCTGCCTGTTCCTTTTTCAACAGTGATATTTCCGTTAGTTGTTCGCACCCGCAGCAGTGGACCGCCCTGATTGATTTTACCCTGAAGCCTTCGCCTATTTATCTCTCCCTGGATAGTGACAGGCAACTGAACCCTGACCTTTCCATTAGTGGTCCGGGCGTCGATATCTACTGAAATATCTGCCGGAAGGCTCACAGAGATACTGCCGTTGGTGGTAGAGAGGTGGCAGTCTTTTTCCAGTATTGCACTGATTATTTCGGTTTTGACACTGCCGTTTGTTGTCGAGGCCTGCACCGAACCGGCGATGTCCAGAAGTTCTACGCTTCCATTGGTGCTTCTGGCGATGGCATCGCCCTCTATATCCTTTATCTTCACGCTGCCATTGGTAGTCTGCCCCAGAGCATTGCCCTCCACTTCCGTAATCCGGACATTGCCCGTGCTGCTCTGGGCCTCAACTTCTCCCTCTACTCCACCGACCTCAACATTTCCGTTGGTAGTGTGCAACTTCAGACCGAGGTTTACAGGCACAGATATGGTGTAATCAAGACTCCACCTGACCCTTTTGCCCTGGAGGAAATCAAACAGGCCTTGCTGCTGGTGCTTACGGCGAGGATAGACCGTCTCTACGCTTATCTCTTTATCGTTGCGTACCACTTGAATTTCCAGTTCCTTCAGCCACTTTTCTGCCTTTTCCCGGTCGGGTGCTTCCATCTTCTTGAGTGCCTCTATTTTAATGCTGTCTGCGGGCCAGGGACTAACCTGGATATTCCCGTTAACATTCTTCACCTTCAGTAGGGTTGCTTCCTGTTGGGGGAGTATTTTCTGGAAACTTTCTTCCAGGATGTAGGCAGACCCCTTCTGGTAAGAAATGAGCGTAATGGCGGAAACAGTTATTAGCATAGTGACGATTGTCTTGGCCAATCTCATTGTTCTATCACCTCCTGCGATTTTCTAATGGCGATATTTCCATTTCTCGTCCGAAGCCGGAGCAGCGGGCCGCCCTGGTTGATTTTCCCCTTGAGTTTACCCCGGTTGAAACTCCCAGACAGTGCCAGGGGCAGCTCTGTCTGCACCTTCCCATTACGGCTGTAGACATCGAGATCCGCAGACAGACTTTCAGGGACGAGCAAAGTGATGCTGGCGTTTCTGGTGCTAAGATCGCAGCCCTGGAAGCTTCTCCCGGTTATCTCTGTCCAGATTTTGCCATTTCTTGTGCTGGCATTCACCGAGCCCCCGATCTTCAGAAGGGAGAGGCTGCCATCTCTGCTGTGGGCGGAGACATCTTCATCCACTTGGGCAATCCGGATATTGCCGTTCCTTGTCACGGTCTTCACTGAACCGGTGATCTCTGAGAGGGAGGTCTTACCGTTTCTTGTCTCCACATCAACCGGGCCGGCGATATTCGACATCTGAATACTGCCGTTTCTGCTTCTGGCAAAGATTTCCCCTTCTACATCGTCGATTTGGATGCCGCCGTTTCTGGTCTCCCCGGTTACGTTTCCCTTTATGCCGCCGGTTTTGATGCTCCCGTTGCGGCTCCTAATATCCAGATCAAGTTTCTCCGGGACACGAATGTTGTAGTCAACCTTTGCCTGAATATGCCCGTTGAAGGTATCCCGGAAGATATCCCAAAAACCTCTCCTTTCCTCGGATTCAGGGCGGATTGTCCTGACGATAATTTCGTTGCCCTCCCGAGATATCTCGATCTTCAGCTCCTCGGCATACTCTCTGGCCTTCTTTGTGTTAGCCGCCTTGATCTTCTTTGTGGCCTCTATCCTGATACTGTCCTCCTGCCAGGGGCTAACCTCGATATTTCCATTTCTGTTGCTCACACTCAGTTTAGTTGCCCCTTCCTGTAGGAGCGTCTTCTGGAAGCTTTCTT
>JAUWEO010000113.1 GCA_030608245.1 Candidatus Latescibacterota bacterium | reverse complement strand
AATCATTATTTAATCGGTATTCTCATCGTTTTAGTATTCATAATCAGTTGTGATAAACATCCGACACAACGTTACTTAGAACAGCATGTCTGGAATTTTTCCACACCTGAAGCACAGGGATTGAACTCTCAAATTTTGGATTCCGCTTTTGTACAAGCTGAATTAACAGGTTTTGTCGATGGACTTTTGGTCATTAGAAATGGATATATTATATGTGAAGATTATTATAACGGATATACTGAATCAACACCTCACAATGTCATGTCAGTATCGAAAAGTTTTCTCTCGGCGATAACAGGTATCGCATTACAGCAGGGACATATCGACAGCCTGGAAGAAAAAATGCTAGACTATTTCCCGGAGTATATCTATCCCGGCATAGACCCAAGAAAATATGATATCACCATAAGACATTTGCTGACCATGCAAATGGGAATAAGGGGCGAGGCGGAAGACAATTATGGAGTTTATTGGGAAATTTATACCTCGGATAACTGGATTAAAAAAACCATAGAATCGCCGCTCATTGATGACCCGGGCGCAAAAATGCATTACAACACTTTTCAAACCCATCTGCTCTCTACAATAATTACTAAAGCAACCCAAAAAAGTACCTCAGATTTTGCCACAGAACTCTTATTCAAGCCCATGCAAATAGATATTGATGCCTGGGAGCGGGATCCTCAGGGATACCACTTTGGCGGCAACTCCATGCAATTTACACCACGGGAAATAGCGGTATTGGGTTTTCTGTATCTGAATAATGGTAGGCTAAATGATTTGCAAATCATACCCAGCGATTGGGTCGAGCTGACACTTTCTGCCAGTACGAACTTCACTCACCCTAATGAATGGGGTGCTTACAAGAACTATAACTATGCATACTTATGGTGGCTTGGTCAAATAAACGAATATGATATGTATATGGGATACGGTTATGGGGGCCAGTTTGTGGTTGTTTTTCCCAGTTCAAACTTAATAGTTGTCTCCACAGCTAATCCTCACGTAGATCCTGATACCTCCACAGTTCAGGAGTGGGCAATATTCGATATCATTGCAACGTATATTTTGCCGTCAATAATCGATTGAGAGAAAAAAAATAGCATGCAAAAAGTATTTGCCAGTGGAATGATTTTTAGAAACCCGTCTAACGAATAAGGACTTTTGAAGGTTGGCAACAGTCAAAGCCCATTTGTCCGTCGGCTTGCTTCTACCTACGCAAAGGAATACCTTCAAAAGTGCCCTTCTTACCTCATCCCATCGTGCAAAGAACTCATGAAGTCAAGAGATACTTGGCAGCAAATGATTGCATGCGCCTGGCTAAGTGATAGATTTGCTTCTTTGGAAGCCACAGACTTCGACATATTCGAGCAATGGCTACATCGGTATATATTCTCATGGGGTACATGTGATGACTTCTGCAAGAGGGTCCTCAACCCATTTTGGGAAGCAGACTGCGGTCTATTTCCGAGAATTCGCGAATGGACAAGGGCTAAGGGCAAATGGATCAGAAGAGCATCGGCTGTTATTTTCATAAAATCGGAAAGTGGTAGCTATGTAGTTAGAATACCAACCAAATATGTTGTTCGAGATTTCTGACCGATTGATGAATGACCAAGACATGCACGTTCAAAAGGGTTTTGGATGGATGCTGAAAGCTGCATCCGTCCATTATCAGAGGGAAGTATATGATTATGTGATGAAGAATAGAGATCGCATGCCAAGGACGGCTTTCAGATATGCAATAGAGAAAATGCCAGAGAAACTACGAAGGAAAGCAATGCAAGCCTGAATTTCAACGCGTACGAGAGGACATAACATCCGGGATGACCAGACGCCTTCTCGCTCCCTTCGGTCGCTGCGAGGGCGCGGCTTATCCCGCGCCCCGTTAGCTGAAATGAAAAGGATAATGAAAATGCTTACTAAAAAGCAATTATTGTGGTTAATGGTCTCATTTTGCCTGGGGGCTATAGTTCTATCAGTCCTTTCTGTTTTCCAGAAAGCCGCCTTGGGTGCCGATCCATTTACACCAATAGGATTCATAATCCCAGTCTTATTTGGAGGCGTATCAGGTGCTATTGTGGGAATATACATTGTCAAAGTTAGAGGACTAAACGCAAAACTCCAGCAACGTGTAAATACACTGGAAAGCTTTTTGCCGATCTGTTCGAACTGTAAGAGAATAAGAAAGCCAGATTCCGACCCAAAGAAAATAGATTCTTGGGAGCAATTGGAATCGTATATTTCCCGAAAAACATCATCTCAATTTTCTCATGGTATCTGCCCTGAATGTATGAAAAAACTATACGGAGATAATCTCAATAAGGATCATTGAATTTATCATCTAATCGGGTAGGCGGGGCTTTTCTCCCCCGCCCCCCACACCACCCAGCATGCGGGTCCGCACTGCGGGCAAAGCGAGTGAGCTTTGTGTTCGGTCAGGAGAATCGAGCTATAGAAAATGAGCGACAGCAGACCCAATATACTTTTCATTATGTCCGACGATCATGCGTCGCACGCGTTGAGCTGTTACGGAAGTCGGATCAATAAGACGCCCAATTTGGACCGTATCGCCGGCGGCGGCGTGCGATTCGACAATTGCTTTTGCACAAATTCCATCTGCACACCCAGCCGCGCGACAATCCTCACCGGAACATACAATCATATGAACGGCGTCACGACTCTTTCCACACCTATGGACAATCGGCTGCAGACGTTTCCCAAACTGCTTCAGGAAAACGGCTATCAGACCGCCATATTCGGGAAGTGGCATCTGGGCACAGGACCGGATCATTGCCCAACCGGCTTCGATAATTGGGCCGTATTGCCAGGTCAGGGCCGTTACCACAATCCCGAATTCATTTTCAAAGGACCGGATGGTGGCACCACGCGAACGGTACCAGGCTATGCAACAGACCTCATCACCGATATGAGTCTTGACTGGCTGAAGGAACGAGATCGGTGCCGCCCATTCTGTCTGCTCTATCACCACAAGGCGCCTCATCGTCCCTGGTATCCGGACGAGAAACATGCACAGATGTTCCTAAACGAAGACGTTCCCGAACCGGAGACACTTTATGACGATTATAGCAACCGTGCTTCTGCCGCAGCAGCAGCTGAAATGCGCGTCGGCCCACACATGAACAGTGCAGATCTCAAATGCGAGGTTCCCAAAGAACTGCCTGAGAACGAACTGCGCCGGTGGGCATATCAACGCTATATCAAAGACTATCTTAGGGTTGTGGCCAGTGTTGATGACAATGTCGGTCGAGTTCTGGATTATCTGGACGAGGAAGGGCTTGCCGAGAACATGGTCGTCATCTACACGTCGGATCAAGGTTTCTTCCTTGGTGATCACGGCTGGTACGACAAGCGCTTTATGTATGAAGAGTCTCTGCGTATGCCGTTCATCCTTCGATATCCTAAGGAAGTGAAGCCGGGCAGCCTGCATGATGACATCGTTCTCAACGTAGACTTTGCATCCTTGTTCCTGGACCTGGCCGGTGTACCGATACCCGAGGAGTTTCAGGGCCGAAGCTTCCTCCCGATCTTGCAGGGCAATACGCCCCCGGATTGGCGGCAAGCGATGTACTATCGATATTGGATGCATAAGGCCCACCACAATGTATATGCCCATTACGGCGTTCGAACGAAACGTTACAAACTGATCTACTACTATGCCGACGCTCTGGGCCAGGCTGGCGCAGTTGATGAACCGCATGCGCCGGAGTGGGAATTGTTTGATTTGCAGAGAGACCCTCGCGAGCTTCACAACGTGTATGACGACCCTGCCTATGGTGATACCGTGGCGGAACTGAAACGCGAACTGCATCGTATCCAAGAGGAAGTCGGTGACAAACGCTACGCCAAAGATATGCATTGAGATAAGAGAATTGCCGAACCCGCGCTTCCAGTCGACCGCCTTCGGCGGCTGAAGCGCCAGCCGTTCGACATTGGACAGACATGAAAACAACGCAGACGCAGAATAGGCTGACCACAGACCGATGGGTCGAGCTTCTCTCAGAGGAACATCCTCGTGCCCGCGAGGAAGTCGTTCTCGTGTGCAAACTCAGAAAGCCATACGTTCTGCGTGTGTCTAAGGCTGCCCTGCGGGAAGCATTCGGAAGGCTCGAGGGGATTCAGTTGAGGCCTCGGCGGGTTGGCATCTTCGTGTCGTCGGTGAGCACAGAGGAGCGGAGTTCTGACCTTCCTCAGTGCGTGGTGCAGCAGTTGAAACTGACCCCGGGATGCCATGTGTGCGTCACAAGACGAAGAGAGACCGGCGAGTGTGTCCTGAAGCGGCTTGACATTCAGTCCGGCGAGACGGACGTGCCCGGTTCCGTTGTCATCGATTCATTTTCACAGCGCGCTGTAACCCGAGCCCACTATGCGCGAACAGACCTGAGTGCGATCGATATCGCTGCGCTCAAAGACCTCGTCACCAGAATGGGGCAGTTCAGATATGACCCTCTGACTGCGATGCTTTATAATGTTTCTGAGATCCCCGTAGAAGGATCGACTAACCTCGAAGCAAGTTAGAGGGAGGAGAGGGTATGTTACTCCAGAGCAAAGACATACCGGTCAAGACCAAACCATTCTGGCCTTAAGAGCGGAGAGAAAGAGCTTTGCCCGTGCTTTCCGGTTGGCAGCAAACCGAGGTCAGTCTTTACTGTTAGAAATCAGTCAAGCGGCCTGAAAAAAATTGCTTCGAGTTTCTGCATTTTTCTCTCGTTAATTCAGAAACGAACCAGTCGCTGAAACGGCCACTCACCGAACCGCCGCCTGGGCACCTACACGGGCCGGTACAACGAGGCGAACACCTTCCGCCACACCTTGGTGCTGTTGGACCTGGGTGCGGTAAGACCTATCACTTCGAAAGGATGGTTTGTTTATGTCTATTCAGAAGTTTGCAGTAAGCCGTGATGACAGAGTATACGAGGCATGGCCGGATGTGGCGCTTACAGCAAAAGGGAAACTGATCTGTGTGTTTACGGAAGTAGTCCATCACTTGGACCGTTCATGGAGCCGAATAGTATCAAGAGAAAGTGTCGACAGGGGTAGGACCTGGAGCGACAGAATTCCTTTAACAGAAGAGACAAACGGATGGGATACAGGCAGGATATCCCGCCTAAGAGATGACAGCCTGGTAATATTATGTGATAAGGCGGCGGGGCCGGAGGACCTGGGTGTTGATTCAGTAACATACATGTGGATTGGAGATTCAGAAGGAAAGACGTGGAGTGAGCCTGTAAAGCTTCCCTCAACCGGGGGTATACCAGATAAGATGATTGAGCTTCGTTCGGGGAGATGGATTTTTTCTGATACAAAAGCAAATAGGAAAAGTGGATATGATGAGCAGTTCTTGTGGTATTCCGACGATAAGAGCTTGAATTGGACAGGGCCTATATGTATTGCCGCATGCGAAGGGTTGCGCTTATGTGAAGCATCCATACTGCCTTTGCCTGACGGCACATTGGTGGCTTTCCTGAGGGAGGACTCCGGTGTGGGTAAGGATTGTTACAAAGCAATTTCGACGGACGAAGGAGAGAGCTGGGAAGGCCCTTACCAGGTTCCGCTCCCCGGTTGCCAAAGGCCTGTAGCAGGTATGCTGAAGAGCGGCACAATTATGATAACATATAGGTTTACGCAAGGAGGGAAAAGGGTATTCGGAGATAGCATGCAGAATTTCTTTGCCGCGTTGACGGATGTGGAATCCGCGAAATCACATATCAGAAGTGAACAAAGCGTGAGGATCATGCCTATTGATTATGACAGAAGCCCAATAGCGGACCTTGGGTATTCAGGATGGGTGCAGTTTGAAGATGGGGAAATCTATGTTGTCAGTTATATTATAGATGATGCTCCCAAAGGTCAGATTAGGGGATATAGCCTAAGAGAAGATGATTTTATGCTCCCAAGTATGGCCACAATTCCGGTAGGAGACGGGACGGGTGCCCCGCACCCCCCGGACGGAACGGCTCGTACCGGCCAGGTAAGCCGCTCTTCGATCAGCGAGCAAACTCCAGTTTGAGGTTCCGGTGCGTGAAGTCATCGAGAAACAGCAGGCC
>JAUWEO010000273.1 GCA_030608245.1 Candidatus Latescibacterota bacterium | reverse complement strand
GCAGAGGTCGAATTGGTGCGGAAACTGGCCTTAGAAGCAAGGGCAGACGATGCTGTTGCCTGTGATCCCTGGGGTAAGGGAGGAGATGGCTGTATTGAATTGGCCCAGGCAGTGGTCAAAGCCGTAGAAAAACCCCACCAGATGAAATTCATCTACCCCGACGAGGCCTCCATTAAGGAGAAGATCGAAACCATAGCCACTCAGGTCTATGGGGCAGATGGGGTGGACTACACCCCGCTGGCCGAGCGGAGGATCAAACTTTACACAGATTTAGGCTACGCCAGATTCGCTATCAATATGGCCAAGACCCATTTGTCTCTGTCCCACGACCCCAGTTTGAAGGGGGTCCCCAAAGGCTTCCGCGTCCCGGTGCGTGACATCCGTGCCTCGGTGGGCGCCGGATTCCTCTATCCGCTTTTAGGCGAGATGAGGACTATGCCCGGGTTACCCTCAGTTCCTGCCTTCACCAAGGTGGATATAGACAAAACAGGGAAGACCGTAGGATTGTTCTAAAAAGGAAGAGAGAAAGAAGAAAGAGGAGAGAGAAAAGGGGTCTCCCCTTTTCTCTCTCTTAAAATGGGGAGTATCAGATTGGAGACCAGAAATGTTTTGATCATCGGTGCCGGCATCGCTGGGATAACCTCAGCAGTTGACCTGGCCCGGGAAGGCATCTCTGTACACTTGGTGGACAAACAAGCCACAATAGGCGGACAGGTTGCCCGATTCGGCTGTAAGGCTACCGACAGGTGCAACAAATGCTCTGCCTGTGTTCTTACCGAAAAGATAGCGGAGTTGAAAGATCTTCCCTCAGTCTCTTTCTATTCCTCTTCAGAGGTCAAAGAGATAACAGGAGACAGCGGGAAGTTCCGAATCACCATCTTACAACAGCCTCCGCCGATTGCGCTGGACTGCTGTATCGCCTGCGGGCTGTGTGTCCAGGAATGTCCGGAGCAGTGCATTACGCCCACTTTGTCCCGGGCATTTCCTTATGGTTATTTGATTGATCAGGAGAGGTGTCGGAATTACACCGGCCAGCAGTGCCGCCGATGTGTTGAGGTCTGTCCCACCGAGGCTATCAGCTTTGACCGTTCGCCCCGCCAGGTTGAGTTGCAAGTAGCAGCCATCGTTGTAGCCACAGGGTTTGAGCCCTCTAATCTCCGAAACAAACCTCAGTACGGATACGGCAGGTTTCCCAATGTGGTGACCGGGCTGGAGGTGGAAGAGCAACTGGGCCGAAAGGGACGAATAGAGAAACCCTCTGACGGCCAAATTCCTCAGGATGTTGCCTTTATCCAGTGCGTGGGTTCCCGTGACTCGCAGTTGCAAAGCGGCTACTGTTCGCAAGTCTGCTGTGCCTACGCCATCAGAATCTCTCGCCTGCTTAAGTATCAATCTCCCCAGACGAACATAGCCATTCACTATATGGACATTCAGAAATTTGGCAAGGGATTTGACCAGTTTTATGCCCAGTCCAAGGAAGAGATTAGCTTTGTCAGGGGGCTTCCTGCTGAGGTTAGCGAAGATTCTGACGGCCGGCTTACCTTAGTCTATGAAGATATGGAGCAAGGCAAAATCGCCAGAGGAGAATATGACTTAGTGATTCTCTCCGTGGGCATCGCCCCCTCAGTAGGGGCCAGAGAGCTGGCAGAGATTTTGAATATCAAGACCGACCAGTTTGGCTTCTACACCGGCTCAGGGGTTGATCCTGCCGAGACAAATATGGAGGGGATATTTGTGGCTGGCTGTTGTAG
>JAUWEO010000117.1 GCA_030608245.1 Candidatus Latescibacterota bacterium | reverse complement strand
ATCCCAAGACCGAAGCGACCATCCAGGAGTTCAACAGCATCTGGAAAGAGCTGAGGGAAAGCGGGGCCATAAAATTGGAGACGACAAAACAGAGGGTTTCTCCGACCTCCCTATCTTTCGTCAGAAGATGAGAATTGCATTCATTGGACAGAAGGGCATTCCCGCCACTTACGGCGGGATAGAAGATTTCACTGAAGAGGTGGCGGTGAGGTTGGCCCAGCGAGGCCACCAGGTCACGGTCTACTGCCGTCCATACTACAGCTCTTCAGTCCAACATTACAAGGGAGTCAAGCTAAAGAGAGTGAAAAGTATAACCACCAAGCACCTAGATGCTCTCTCTCATACATTTTTATGCTCTATCGATTCCTTGAGGAGAAACTTCGATGTAATAGTCTATCAGGCCCTTGGTCCCTCCTCCTTATGCTTCATTCCCGGACTCTGGGGAGACACAAAAGTAGTAACGATCATCCATGCTCTCGACTGGCAAAGAAAAAAATGGAATAAAGTGGCCAGACTGCTGCTTAGGGTGGCAGAAACTCCGGCAGTGAGGTTCCCCGACAAAGCGATAGTGATTTCTGACGGTTTGAGATCTTACTTTGAGAACAAATTCGCAAGGGAGGTTGAAAAGATCACCCCGGGGGTGGGAGCGCCGGTTTTCAGAGAGCCAGATGGGATCAAAAAGTTCGGTCTGGAGAAAGAGAAATACATACTCTTCTTGGGGAGGCTGGTTCCGGAGAAGGGATGTCACTACTTGATCTCGGCGTTCGAACGAATAGAGACTGACATGAAGTTGTTTGTTGGGGGGAACGGTTTCTTCTCCGATGACTATGTACAGAAATTGCATTCCCAAAGCTCCCCTAAGACGGTCTTTGGTGGTTATGTGAGCGAGGAGCTCAAAGAGGAGCTTTTGAGCAACGCCTATCTTTACGTTTTGCCATCTGAACTGGAAGGGTTGCCGCAATCGGTCATCGAAGCCTTATCTTATGGCAGATGCGTCTTGGTAAGCGATATACCAGCTAATTTGGAAACCTGTGGGAGGTGGGGTCACACCTTCAAGAACAAGGACATCGACGACTTGAGAAGGAAATTGATTGAACTCGTCAACAGTAAGGACTTGGTGAAGAGCGAGGAGAGGCAGAGAAAAGAGTACGTGACGAAAAACTTCTCGTGGGCTAAAACAGTGGATGATCTGGAGAGAATATTCAAGGAGTGCCTGAATCACGAAAAACCCGATTCAGGGGAAGGGGAGGAGTATTCAGGACCTGTCGAGCCTCCCGGAAAAGACGAAGTATTAGACAGAGTCACCAACAGATCTTGACGGATATCATTTGACACCAACAACGTCTACTCGGAAATCTCCGTTCTATTTCTCTACCGTAGGGCGACCTCTGAAAAAGCCTCAAAGCCACACAGAGCAAACAGAGGCGGCTCAACATAACCCAACAGATAGTATTCGCTTGTGCGCATAGCATGTTGTTTCGAATAGCGCTTGCGTCCTTCTCAACTTTTTTATAAGTTGTTGTGGATCAGAAATTGCCGGAGTGGCGGAATAGGTAGACGCAAGGGACTTAAAATCCCTCGGATATTTCATATCCGTACCGGTTCGATTCCGGTCTCCGGCATATTGATAGACAACAGGCTGCGAGGAATCAACGTAACCCGTTTTTGATGTCGATTTGGTGTAAGTCTTACATAAGTCTTTACTTTTTTACAGTTTGGTAATATCAATAGGGGAGCCTGGAGACCACATCAGTCTTATAATGGTCAGTGAGGTGAGAATTGATCCCGGTCGTCCTAATTGTGGAGTGGCCGAGCAATTCCTTAACAGTGTATGATGAATACCCTGCATAAGAAGGTGGAAAGCAAGTGTATGCCGGAAGGTATGACAGATTGCTCGCGAGAGTCCGACCTTCGTTGGGGTGTTCGAGATGAATCTCCCAGCCACTATTGGCCCCATTGAGGTATATCATCACTATTTATATGGAGCCGATCGAATACTTTTCCATCCTTCCGCATTACACAGACCTTAGCATCTCCCTTGAGTCAGGACCGCCGAATTTCTGATACGGATAATAATCATACTCCACTGAAAAAGAGGGCCGTAGTTGAGATTCAAACCCACATTCCCGAGAGGTGGGATCGGATTGGATGGCAAAATAATACTGGTACCGGCCGAGATTATCCCCGGAATTAATTCCTTACTCTTCCCCTTGCAGTCTCTGTAACACTTGCAAGTTCCTTTGGGCGTCTATATTGCCAGGCCAAATCTGCAAAGACTGCTGAAAATGTTCAATAGCCCTGGTGATATCCCCCTGTATCGAATAGATGAGGCCGAGGTGATTATGAGTTTTGGCGATTTCCGGGTTGTTACGCTGAATCTGGCGGATAATTTCTACGTCGTAGGGTGCGAGGTCTTCCGCACTGATATTCCGGGCAAGCAGCTCTTCGATAATCGGCAAGTTTACTGTATCATCTTGATAAATGGTGAGACTGCGGGTTAACATGTTCTGATACAAATAAGCTGGGTCATTCTGAACAGCCAAAGTCTTTTCGAAGGCAACTCGAGCCTTCTCATACTGTCTTGAATCAAGGTAAAGGGTACCCAACTTGCGACAAACCAAATCCTGTTCAACCTCAGAATTCAATGCCTCTTCGTAATACTGATTTGCCTCAACTATATTCCCCTGTTTCTCCAGCAGTTCGCCAAGATTATAGGAGATAGTTCCCCTGCGACCGGTATCCTTCTGGAGTGCATCTTTGAGGATCTTAACTCCGCGTTGGATATTGCCCGCCTGACCGTATGTAATCGCCAGATTCACCAGCGCGCCCATGTTGTCAGGTTTTATCTCCAGGGCATACTGATACTGGACAATGGCCATCCTGTAGTTGCGCTCGCGGAGCAGATTGTCACCATAATCCTTGTATGAACCGGATTCTGCCTTAATCCCCGGACGGGCCAATTCCTGTAGCCATTTGGGATCAAGGGTAGAAATGGCGGCAAAAGATACGAGAATAATCCAAATCAGAAGCAGAACCCAAGTGAAGATTGTCTGCTTAATAGAGAGTAATTCCTTCCGCTGCCGCTTCGAGTCTTTCCGTCTTTGCTCAGCAGGTGTTGTGAAGAATGAAAACAACACTTTTCCCTTCTCGTTTTAGTCTGTTGAATAAGCGGCAAGCTTCCGTATTCTTCAAAATGATCAATTGGGTTCCCTGTTGAGTGTACTTATTATAAATGAATTGGACTGGAGTTTCCTCGGGGAAACCTTTGCCTCCTTTGCCATACATGCCCTTGCCGATGAGAATAATATCAGTCCTTTGTTTTAAGAAAAACGTTTGATCACGTTGGTTGAAATAGTGCTTTTTATCCACCAGCCGGAACCCCCCATCGGGGTATATCATCAAATCGAAAAAGGGAATTGGAATCCCTTTATGAACAGTTAATCCATACTGGTTGTGAATTATGCCATCTGAGTGGTGTTTGACAAGGAAATAGGACTGAACTAATAGGCCGACTGTCAGGGTCAGGATAAGGCCGTATTTCCCCCACTTATACTGGCTGGCGTGAAAAAGGATGAAGAAAAGCGCAAAGGTGCCAACTGTGAGCAAGATAACACTCTTCCAGTGAACGGAATCAGTGAGCAGAGAACTAAAACAGAGAAACAGCAAAGCGAAAACGAAAATAAGGGTGAGTAAGCTAAACGGGTGCTTCGTGTAGCCTTTCAGCTTCGGATGACGGATTTGCCTCCAACGCGCCGTCAGGGCACGCGCTTGGTTTCCTCCCAGCAGTATCAGAACCATGCCCAATAATGTTCCCCAGACATCCTTGGCTATATCGCACATATCGAAAACCCTATTGCTCATATGCATTTGAAATGTCTCGTCAAAACAGGAAAATGACATGGCGGAGAAATAGGTAATCAGTATGATTTTGGTCAACGGGATGCGGCGCGGGATCAAATCGCGATACATCATGAACGGAAAAATACCATAAGCCAAATAGTGCCAGTTCTGCTGTAGATCATAGAAATTGTGACCGAAATAAAAATCTGTGATCTGCTGGGCCAGGGCGATCATTAGCAGGACAACAACGCCAGCCAAGATCCGTAGCCTAGTCAGATGGGAGCGGAAATAGACCAGTAGAAAGATCCCCAGGATTAATGCCGTTGTCGGCACAATCCTTACCACTACACCACCGATTTCAATACTGGAACTGGAGACAATTGCAATCCTCTCTACCAAGAAATTCTGTAATAATACGAAAGGAGTTGCCACCAGAAGAAAGGTGTATAAGACAACATGCAGCCGTGAAGAATGTATCCAGTTTGAGTTGGCTTTTGATCTGTGGCGGAGTTCCAAAGGCATCTTTTTTGAAGGCTTACACGGATTTAATTCTCAAAAACTAATACTACGCTTTTTTTGGTATGATTGCAAGCGGAATGCTTTCTTTGCCCTTCCTCGTCACTCAATTCAGTTATTCTATCCATTAAAAAAACCAAGCGACAGCGTTTCAGAACGAAGCCGACAGATAAGGGGGGTGCTATTGATGCGTCCAAGTCTTTGGGCTCCAAGTCCCAAATAACTCCACACTCGGTGTCATATCTATGGTGTTTTATAGTGTCTTTGAGTGTCGAAAGGTGTGGGTGAAAATAGGGTTAACTCATTGTGGGAGCTGGCATTGTTATGTTCTTCAATGACTTAGACAAAATGGTAGATTCCTACTTAAAATCCCTCGGATATTTCATATCCGTACCGGTTCGATTCCGGTCTCCGGCACCTCCTGAGTTCAGATAGAGCCCTCAGGATTTCCGAGAGAGCGTGGCCTTCAGATGTCAGCAGAATCGCTTGCTTCTCCACTCAGGCACACTCTAAAACGTGAAGAAAGACTGACTGCCGAGTTCAGGATGCACATCGCTGGGGAGAACTGGAGGCGGCCCTTCGGCTATGATGCCATTTGAGGTTCATCCCGGCCGCCGGGTGAAGCTGCATTCAGGAGGGTACCAGAATATGCAAGCAGTTGCTGAAATTTGTACCTGATTTGAACACCTCGCATGACTCTCCCAGAGTTGTTGAGACAAAGACCGATGAGGGCCGAAAGACCGGTCTGCACCTCATATTCTGTTGGGATTAATTCACTTGCGCAGCAAAGCACCCCCTTAAAGAGACATTACCGGCCACCTCCATGCCTCCATGAGAACCGGCACCGAGGACCATCTGGGCCTGAGGCATAGCTTTTGCAATTTGTGGCTCTCGGAAAGGCGAACAGAATTCGGAAAACGAGGTGGCCTATGCAGTGCTACTTTCACGGTAAAGTTTTCGACCAGAGAGACATTCTCAAGAAAGGGAACGGTATTGTCAGTTTCTCCATTCCCGATGTCGGGATAGTCTTCAAGGCCAAATACAAGGGATCGACGAAGGAATGCGAATATGCAAGTCTTTTGGCTTTGCTGGAGTTCATCGAGCTCAATCCCCAACTCTTCAAGAACCGTGGCTTAGAGATTTACGGCGACAGCCTGGTGGTGGTACATCAGGTGAACATGAGGATGGGCTGCAACGGCGAGCTTGAATCCTTCAGGAACCTGGCACTGAACTACAAGAGGAAGATTCACTACACCTTAAACTGGATTCCCCAGGGTGACAATCCCGCCCAGAACTACCTGCTTGAATAGACAGCTGAGACTATAGCGGAATCTGTAGAACTGGGGCCAGGAGGCCCCTTTTTTTATTTTCTCCTTTCTTGCGCCAACCAGATTTGCCTGTCAGCCCACATTACAATCTCCCCGCTTTCCCACGATATGCTCGCGGAGGCAGGCTCGAAAGAGCAGAATTGCCGAACGATTATCTC
>JAUWEO010000064.1 GCA_030608245.1 Candidatus Latescibacterota bacterium | reverse complement strand
GGGATTTGTTCGATCTGTTCCTTGACATTCCTTTTTTGTAAAACCCTCCTGTCTGAAACAAATCTCTTGGCGAAGCGAAGCAAGGGAGAATCCATCCAAGGCAGTTCCAAGCAGATGTCCTCCTGATAGTCTCGCCAATCTCTGCTTAAGGTGACCAACCGGCTGTAATGCCCCAAGTCCCTTTCGGCAAGTACAAACTCAATAGGCACCCCAGCTATGTTAAAGGGGGCAATATGAAGGATTTTCATCTGATCCGAAACTATCTCTCAACACCGCTCACAAGGGGAAACACAGTGAAAAAGGCAAACTATTCAGATCGCTGAATCTCTTCACAGCCTTTTCTGCAAGACATCTCTGAAGTACCCCTTTGCCCCAAAGTTCTCTTTGAACCTGCCTAAACCCCAGTTGGGAACCATATTAAGTGTAAAGGTCCCCAGATCAAGAAATTTATACCCCTGAGCTACCGCCCAGCGGATCACCTCATAGAATAGCAGGTTAACCGCCCGATAGCTCTGGTATTCCTCTCGGTGGCTAATGTAAAAAGCCAGGACAACCCTGGGATTACAGACAAAGACGGTCATTCCAGCAATCTGTGTGTCTTTTATGTAAGCAGAAAATTGTTTCACCCGATCCGGCAACAGTCGTCGTAATTTCAGAAGTTCGTCTAAAGAGTGCGTGGGGTTAACATTATGTCTCATCTTCAGATTCTGTTTGAGAACCTGATAGAAGCCCTCAAGGTCGTCGGTTTCTTTAACCACGACTCCTAACCTCTGTGCCTTTCTGACGGCAGTTCTTGACTCGTTCTTGAAGGTGCTGAGGATATCATCCTGATAATTCAAGTTAATCACACTGGTTAACTCGCGCTTAAGGTAGGTAAAACCGCAGTGCATCAGGGCAAAATCGATATAATTGTTGGGGAGACGGTAGTAAATTAACGGAGGCTGCGTGATCACTATGCGACTAATATCGCATTGACTTAAGTACTCCACCAATCTCTCGGCCAGGGACACCGTATCCTTGATTCCCAACTCCTCCCTGACCACCAGTCCGCCATAAGAAGCACCCCCGTGAGAAATCAGAGCCATTTCCCCTGTTTCTTCTCTCTGAATGGCGGGTAAAACAGCAACTAACTTTCGGTTTTTCCTGAAAAGTAAGTGGCGATTTACAAACCGACCTGGAGGATGATAGTTCAAGAATCTCTGGAGGTGGAAAACGGTCCCATTGTTAGCCTGTTCGACAAAGCTCTCCCACTCTGTATCAAGCCTTTCTGTGTATTCCTCTATCTCTATATGCAACGGAAGTCCCTCTCTTTGAGCCTGGTGGATTTAAAGTGTTAATCTTCCTTCTCTGAAAACAGTTATGTAGTTCAAGCACATCTCATCTTCTCCCAGCAGAGCCTGGGATGCCAGTAGATTCGACATCATACGTTGATCTAAGGGGTCCAGAATCACTGCATCAAGCCTAGCACAAAGACACATAGTGAGGAAATTCTGATTAAGCAATTTCCGCAAGGGCAATCCGTAGGAAACATTACTTAAACCGCAGATAGTATGGACAGACTCAAATTCAGAGGCGATCCTCCTGATGCTTTCCAGAACTGTTTTCCCATATGTGGGGTTCGTACCCACCGGACGCACAACAGGATCGATGTAGATATCACCTTCGGGCACGCCGGCCGAGGTCAATTTCTCCACCAAAGTCGAGGCAATCCGAAGAACGTCATCTGCACTTTCAGGCATCCCTTTGTCGTCAAGACAGAGGGCTACTACTGAACTTCTATGCTCTATGATCAGGCCAAGGATCTGGTCGAAACGGTCGCTTTGAGCAGTGATTGAGTTCAACAGCGGCTTTCCATTTCGGTGATGCTCTAAGGCGACTTTGATCGCTTCCGGGTTGGGACTGTCAACACAAAGGGGAAGGTCAACTGCCTGTTGCACCGTTTCCACAAGCCATTCTAAATACTCAGATTCCTCATTCACAAAAGTGCCGCAGTTAACGTCGATCATCGTCGCCCCTGCCTGAGCCTGTTTTCTGGCCTCTTCTTGAATAAGAACTGCGTTTTTTTTCTCCACAGCTGGCCGTATGGCCTTTCGGCTGGTATTGATCCTTTCGCCGACTATTAGCATTCTATGGTCTCCTTTTAACAGTCAAAAAACGAGTTCAGAAAATGGTCAATTCAATTTAAGTCTAATTCCATACTGCAAACCCGCAAAACCTTTGTTTTTTGATAAGGTCTTTGTATTGGGATCCGTGAAATCGGCGTAATCCGCGGTTGCTTCCTTGGGTTGCGGTCTGGCGCCGTGTGATTTGTCTATTCAACAAAATGTTGCGGATAAGAATCGGCGCTATTTGTTTCAATTTAGTAACTCTCTGGGAGAAAATCAAGCATTATTTAGCGCCAGCACTATGAAGCAACGGACATTGATCACAATTTGGCTGCTGGCAAAACTGCTGGTAAATATGAATCAATCCTTGTTGGCCCTTGGCAGATTTGACTGAAGAGCTTATCCCCCTTCGCCTCTGGAAGACCTCTCGGAGCATAAATCTGGTAACCTCATTCGAGGCCAACTCCCCATAGTGGCGGTAAGAATTGAGGAGAAAATCTTCCAACTCTTTCATCCGTTTGTTCCTGGCGTAAAGGATAAGACCCGGCAGAACAACATTTATCACGATGTCGTCAGCCCGCTGGGTGCCAATCACCAGGTTATTCTCACCCCAGACCCGGGCAGTGCCGCCAAACCGATAGTGCTTGCTCCAGTAGTCATCTGTCTCAGCAACAAAGGCCATTTTTGCCTTCGTAAGGAACAATCTCCGATCGTTTTCTTTGGCAATTTGCAGCAAATAGCTCAGAAGGCCTTTATGGATAGATCTGGACAGCAGAAAGCTCTCTCCCGCTATGCGTCGGGTGGGAAAATTAGCGGGGCGCAAGCGAAAGAACTGCCACTGCTCGGCAGTCATCTTGCGCTTTCCCAGCGCCGGCTCCAGTAGTTGCCACTCTGTTTCCAATTTCTCGATATACTGGAGAGTGGAGCGGTCGAGCTCAACTGGCCTACGGCTTTGCGAAGGCAGAAGGCCTGCCACACCGAATAGCATCGCTTGGATTCTAAGGGAAATACTTGAGAATGATTGCCCGTTAATTCTCTCTTTGATTTCCTTCAAAGGGAGTTTTCTGGCCAGTTCAACAAAAGGTTCCTTGTTCTTCGAATAGCCCAGGGCTTCCATAACGCCTTCATAGAGAAGCTGATTCCAGGCATCTTGAGGGGATAGGGATTCTTCGTCCCCCAACAATTGTTCGAGTCTTTCTTGAAATCCCTGAATCTTTCCCTCCAGTCTTTGTTCGGCAGCAGTATCGATCACTTTCAGAAGAGCCTCCGCATTGATTCGTTCTATCTCAACAATACGAGGACATCTCCACCTCTGCTGCTGTGATATTTTCCGGGAAAGTTTCTCGATGCTCGCATCCAGAAAATCGGTTAAGATCAGCAGGGGAACAGTCTGACCGTTTTCTTTTACGGTCTCAAAAGACCCCTTGGTCTGCCACATCACGGCGTGAAGAACCATCCGGTTGTACCTGGGGTCATTATGGTGACCGTGGGCAGTCCAGTCAGGGGCCCTGATGTGAATCTCCACATCTCCGGTTACCGTCTTGCCGCCGATACAAATCCGGGCATCCTTAAAGTCAGGCCCGCTGTCGAAGTTCCAGACTCCAGGATATTCCACCTTGAGTATCTCGCCGGCAGTGGTTTTCATCTCTTTCTTCAGATGTTGCCCATCCCAGATATGGAGGACAAATCGTTCAGCCACCTGTTTGTGGGATTTCAATTCCTTTGCCTCGAAAATCTGCGCTTGTGTCGGGCTCTGGAGAGCCCTCCGATAAGAATAAGCGAAAAGTGAGAAGTGAAAAAATGAGTAGG
Source organism: Candidatus Latescibacterota bacterium (assembly GCA_030608245.1). GTDB lineage: Bacteria > Latescibacterota > MVCY01 > MVCY01 > MVCY01 > MVCY01. Next base: position 4,805 of record JAUWEO010000064.1, on the reverse strand, counting down.
TTTTTCTCCCTCTCTCCCCCTCACCCTTTCTCCCCCTCTATCTTTACTCCCTCTGTCGGTTTGGGAAAGAGAATCCTCTCGGCGCCGGCCTTCTTTAGAGCTTCAATCATCTCCTCTGGCTGGGGGTGCAAAGCAATTATGGTCCCTCCTCCACCTGCCCCTGCCAGCTTCGCCCCCATAGCTCCGCAGTCCAAGGCAATCTGGATCAGTTCCTCGTTCTTAGGCCCAGAACCTCCCAAGTCCCTGGTCAGCCGGTGGTTTTCGTTCATCAGCGCACCCAATTCCTTCCAGTCACCGTCAATCAAGGCCTTCTTGCCCATCCGGGCTAAATGGGCCATTCGAAGATAGGTCTCCCTAACCTTCTTCTCCCCTTCCAGCCACCTGTCTCTAATGGGCTTGTGGACAGCACCAGACACCCGCTGCAGTCCCGTATGTGCCAGGATAAAGGGAAATTGGTGCAGATAAGGTTCAAGCGATTCCACCGCCCCATAAGGCTCTTTTTCTACGCCGAGATAGAACTGCTTATCAGCGAAGTCCATGAAATTTATCCCACCGAAGGTGCACATATAAGCATCCTGGTAGCCGCAGACTATCTTCATAAAATCAAGTTCGATCTCTCGTGCCAGCTCAGCGCGCCGAAAGAGGTTCAACTGCTTTCCAACCAAAGTCAGCAGGGCATTCAATATAGCTACCAGCAGGGCTGTTGACCCGGAAAGTCCAGCCTGCACGGGAATATCACTCCGAAAGCTCAGTTTGAACTTAAGCTTCTCTAATTCCAGAAACCCTATCACTGCCTTGGCGACATCAAACCGGTCGCCCTGGAGTCGGAGGCCTTCCTTCCCACTGATCACCAGTGTTTGTCCGCCGGTCTCAAAGACGAGTTGGTCGCATTCTTCGACCACGACTTGTGCCCGTTCGGTCGTGGTGCAGGAGATGACGCTTCCCCCGTACATATCTGAGGGATTGCCAATAATCCCTGCCCGGCCCGGAGCTGAGCTTACAGTCATTGATACTCCTTGGTAGTTGCCTTGAGCTTTCTCCACAGCATCTCCAGCGCCGCCTGGGACATCCTCTCTTTGTTCACCAGCCGGTCATCGCCAAATTGGAGTTTTCTGGAAATCGTCTCCTCAGGCATGGAAAGACTGATGAATACCAAACCTACAGGCTTGGTGGGCGTTGCTCCGGTGGGGCCGGCGATCCCGGTGATAGAGAGACCGACGTCTGCGCCAGAAAGCTTTCTCACACCCGCGGCCATAGCCTCAGCAGTCTGGGCGCTTACCGCCCCATACCGCCGGACCGTCTCTGCCGGGATACCCAGAAGCTGAATCTTCGATTCATTGCTATAGGTCACTACACCCCGCTCAAAGTAGTCAGAGCTGCCGGGGATATTAGTCAGTCGGTGGGCAATTAAGCCGCCGGTACAGGACTCAGCCACGGCCAATTTTAGGACCGATTTCCTCAGTTGGCAGCCAACTACCTCTTCTAAGGTCTCCTTCTCGGTGCCGTACACAAAATCGCCGGCCAGTTTCCGGATCTGTTGGGCAGCCGCCTGAACCCTCTCCTCTGCCCTGCTGTCTCTAATCGTGATGCGGATGTCCACTCCGGAGTAACCTGGCAAAAAGGCAACAGAGGCCATCTCCTTTAGGTCCTTGAGCTTCTCAAAAAGGGCGGACTCACTTATACCGGTGGTGCGCAAGGTAAGACGGCATATCTCTTCTCCCCTCGCCAGTTCTTTCACCACCGGCAAAACCCCTCCTGCTAACATCTGCCTCATCTCCTTAGGGACACCAGGGAGTAGAAAAATATGCTTATTCTGCCGTTCGAGATGAAATCCGGGAGCGGTACCCGATCTGTTTTCTAATAACTTCACCCCCTCGGGCACCATAGCCTGCTCCACATTGACCTGGGGCATCGCTATCCCTCGCTTCTGGAACCTTGTCCTCACCTGTTCCAGAATCTGTTCATTCAATATCAATCTCTTCTGGAACAATTCAGCAAACACCTTTTTGGTGACATCGTCGTGGGTAGGACCTAGACCACCGGTAACGATTACCAGGTCGACCCTGCCCAAAGCGGCCTCAAAAGCCTGACCGATATCCTCTCTCCTATCTCCCACTGAGGTGATCCACTCCACCTGAATTCCCAATTCTGTCAGCTTTTGGCCGATAAAGGCTGAATTTGTATCTACTGTATCCCCAGACAAAATCTCATTGCCGATAGTCACTACCTCTGCTCTCATTAAAAACTCTCCCTCTCATTTCAGCACGATCTCCCTTTGCCATTTTTTTCATCTTTTGGGGAAAATCTTTTCACAAAAAATAACGCTCAAACAGGCCAATGTCAAGGTAATTTTGCAGATAATCAGACTTGGTCTTCTCCTGGACAGACTGAGTTTCAAAAGAGCTTGCAATTGCCTGAAAGATATATTATAATTTATACTTTGAGGTTGTAACCACAGTTTACTAAATCAAGGAGAGACTGATGAAAGTTCTGGTGACCGGTGGGGCGGGATTTATCGGCTCTCATATTGTCGATAAATTGGTTCGAGCAGGCTATGAAACAGTGGTAGTGGACAATCTCTCCACTGGCAAGCGCGAGAATTTGACCTCTGAAACCCAATTCTACCATATTGACATCAGAAACAATCGTTTAAAAGATGTGTTTCGTGACGAGGCACCGGAATTCGTGATCCACCAGGCCGCCCAGCCCAGTGTACCTGTTTCGCTCAAAGATCCGCTGGAAGATGCCGGAATCAATGTGCTGGGCACGCTGAATCTTTTGGAATGCTGCCGGTTACAAGGGGTGAGAAAAATAGTCTACGCTTCCTCCGCTGCTATCTACGGACATCCCACTGGCTTGCCTGTGACTGAAGAGCATCCTATCCAACCTCTTTCACCGTATGGAGTAAGTAAATACACGGTGGAACTCTATCTGCAGACCTATCATCTTACTTATGGTATAGAGTATGTCGTTCTGCGCTATGCCAATGTCTATGGGCCTCGCCAGGATCCCTTCGGAGAGGCTGGGGTTGTCTGCATCTTCATTGATCGGTTGCTCAGAGAAAAACAGGCCGTTATCTACGGCGACGGCCTCCAGACTCGTGATTTCATTTACGCCGGAGATGTAGCCTCCGCCAACCTCTGCGCCATCAGAACAGAATCTGCCAGCTCACACATCTTTAACATCAGCACTAATGCCCAGATCACCATCAACCAATTGTTCGGGCAGATCCAACAGGCAACAAGAAGCAACTCCCCCATTATCCATCAGCGGGAAAGAGAAGGAGATATCAAGTTTTCTTGCTTAGATAATACCCGGGCCCGAGAAATCCTGAAGTGGTCTCCACAAGTCACACTGGAAGAGGGACTTATAGAAACAGTGGCGTTCTTCAAACAGAGAATTATAAATGAATCTCATTAGTAAATGGCTTCCGGTTTATTTCTCTCTGGGTTTTGCTTTTCTGGGCTGCTCTCACCCCCTTCCCCAGGGAATGGGATCTAACCACGAGATCGTGGTAATAGCCGACAGTCTGGAGAGGCACCTGTTTGAAAAACAACTCCGGCACATCTTCGAGAAGCAGGTGCGAACGCCCCAGGTAGAGAGGGTTTTCAGCTTGGACTTTCAACAGCCGCAAGATTTTGACTTCTATCGCCAGTGGAAAAATCTGTTGTTGATCTCCTCGCTTGGGTCGAAAGGCCCAACTGCCGAGTTGATGAAGTCTCTGCTTACCCCTAAGGCTCTGAAAAAAGTGGAAGAGGCTTCAACCTACATATTTATCAAAAAGGATGTGTGGGCAAAAGAGCAGGTGTTGATGGTATTGACCGCAAAAGACAACCCAGCACTGAAGAGAAAGCTGCAAGTGCGTGCCTCCGAGATATTTGAGCTGATGGAGAAGTGTCTTGACCAGAAGATCAAGGCCTGGCTTTATGCCAAGGGAGAGCAGCGGAAGGCAGAGAAGCAACTAGGGGAGAGATTCGGCTGGATGGTTCGGCTGCCTGCAGGATATAAGATAGAGAAACAGTCGGCCGACAGCAACTTCGTCTGGATCAGAAAGCCAAATCCCGACAGATGGCTCTTCGTTCACTGGGAGAACCTTCAGGAAGCAAGTGAAACCACCGAAAAGGAATACTGGGCAAAGAGGCGCGATCAGACCTGCCACCTCTGCTACCAAGGAGACCAGGTGGTTCTCCCGCTAACTGAGGTAAGCAGAACCACCTTCGGGGAAAGGAAAGCGGTGAGATTAGAGGGGATCTGGGAGAACAGGCCGAAGCTGGCAGGAGGGCCATTTCGCACCTGGTTTTTTGTGGATTCTCTTTCTGGCCGGTCATTTGTGGTGGACATCGCCCTTTGTGCCCCGGCTTTCGACAAAGAACCTTATTTAAGACACCTGGAAATTATCGCCCTAACCTTCTCCACAGAGGAACCTAACCATTCCAGATAAACATCACCTACCTAATCAGTACTGTCAAGAATCTAACCACAGAAAACACAGAGAATTAACTTTCGCTTCGAGAATGATACCAACCTCCCGCAGGTTTGGAACCTGCGGGAGGTTCCGGACGCTGTTTTCATCGTTCGTGGTGCCGGCCCCGCCGGCATGGAGGTTTTTGATATCAACATCTGACCAGCGCAATCTGAATATCCATGACATTTGTCCCGGTGGGGCCGGTTATCAGCAAGTCATCAAGTGATTTGAAGAAGTGATACGAGTCGTTCTGCCTAAGATAGTCAGGGGCAGAAAGTCCCTGTTTCTTTGCCCGTCTGATCGTCCGACCATCGGCTATGGCTCCGGCAGCATCGGTAGG
>JAUWEO010000052.1 GCA_030608245.1 Candidatus Latescibacterota bacterium | reverse complement strand
AGTAACCGGAAAAGAGAAGAGGAGTAGACGGCAGTTTCTGGCGAAAAGAGAAAGGTGCCGAAGTCTGAGACTCTTCTCTACTCGTGGGTTCAAACTACCGTAGAGATGAGAATCCCAAAAGAGGAGGTTCCGTATGAAATTGGTATGTTGCAAGGCTATGTTTCTACTAGTGATTGTGGCGATTTTAGGAATACCGCAAGCCAGTCGAGGACAAGTTGACTCAGCCATCGAACAATTGACCGGGGATAACACCAAGGGCTACCTGCAACCGTTTATCACTGCCTTTGGCAATAATCTCAACGCCGGTTGGTACCGTTCCGCAGCTATTTCCAAAGTAGGTTTGCACATTTACGTGGGATTGAGTAGTATGTTCAGCTTCATCCCTGATGAAGATCAGGTATTCTCGGGGATTCCACCCTCACCTTTCCCCCAGACACAAGTAGAAACTGCTACGGTTTTTGGGGACAAGGGCGCGCGGATTCAGGGCCCTGGCGGCTTGAATTATTTCTTTCAGGATGGTCAAATCCAGGGCGATGTGGTACCAATGGCGGTGCCGCAAGTGGAGATAGGTGCAATTCTAGGTACCGCTGTCTCGATGCGCTATTTTGCTATCGATCCTGGGGATGTTCCCAGTATTTCCCTCTGGGGTTTTGGGGTACGCCATAGCCTCAGCCAATATGTCCCTCTTTTTCCCATTCATCTGGCTGGGGGTTTTTTCTATCAGAAATTTGAGGTAGGGGATATCATCTCCGCCAGGGCGGCTACCTATGGAATACAAGCCAGTAAATCTTTTACACTTTTGGACGTCTATGGGGGTGTATCACTGGAAAATTCCCAGATGGACGTGGATTATACCTACGAATACGGTAACGAGTCGGAGTCTGTTTCTTTAGAGTTGAAGGGAGAGGACAAATACAAGATTACTGCCGGAGTAGCCCTCAAACTGGCGGGGTTAATCCTTAATGGTGACTACAGTTTGGGTAGTCGCAATGTTGCTACGGTGGGGATAGGGTTCGGGTTGTAGCTTGTACTTGGGTCAGCAATCGGAACAACCGGGATGCACAAAACATGACCCTAAAGCCGAGTGTAGGGGGATGAAGCGATATGTGGTAAATTTGAGAATTTGGGGTACCTCACTAAATTATTAGACCAACCAAATACAGGAGGTTATCATGAGAAGAGTTATTCTTTTACCAGTCATAGTGTTTGCCATTTTGGCACTATATTCAGGATGCAAGATTATCAACTTCGATGCTCAAACGCTATATGTGACAGTGGCTGTGGATGAGGACTTTCATGTTCAACCCAGTAGCACTGAGTTTGACGAAACTGAAGAAGTCAACTTGGCAGACGCATTTGCTGATTTGGAAATGGATCAGGTCGACTCGATCTATGTCCAGATGGTATCGATCATCGTCACTCGCAACGGTACCGGTCCTAATACGAGTGCCTCTGGTACTTTGAAATTTGAAGATATTAGTAGTACTGGTGCTGTGGTATTAGGCAACTTCGACAATGTGAATCTCGACTCTGTTCTCAATGAACCTATCGATCCTTTCAGTTTGCTCAACCTAAATGCACAAGGAGTTACTAAACTTGAGGATATGGTGCAACAAATCCCCCCTCCAATTATCAGGATCTATTTTAGTGGTACCATTAATCAGCCGCCAGTAGATTTTGATTGTACTGTACATCTGGAGTTTCTGGTGAAGATGCGACCATAGAACAAGCGTTGTAGTGATGCCAGTGAGAGAAGGTCTCTTTGAGGGAGGAGACCGAATCCGTAGCGGCTGGTGTCTCTCCACGGGCAACGTACTCGGCCATTTTTTAGGGTCGGCTGATTTTTTTTCTTGACAGACCAGATTCAGTTTGTTATACTTGTAAGTAACTAAGCAAGGGCAGAGGCGCAACTCTTCAACAGTAACCGGAAAACAGAAGGGGAGTAGACCGCAGTTTCCGGCGAAAGGGGAGAGGTGCCGAAGTCTGAGACTCTTCTACTCGGGGTTTCGGGCTGGGCCTGCAGAGAAGATCTGCAGGACTGTCACGGCGAAAAGACCGTGGAGCGCTGCATTGTGACTGTGAGAGCAGTTGACAAGGCCACGCCTGCCTTTTGCAACTGCTTTTTTTATGCCAGATTCGCTGTTTAATCGTCAATATGACTATATAAGGTATATACTTTAAACTGTGAGGTGAAGGCATGGTGAGACTTGAAGGCTCTTATGTAGCTCTTGTTACCCCCTTCAAGCAGGGGAAAGTGGGCGAAGAAAAACTGAGAGAGCTGGTGGATTTCCAGATTGCCAATGGCACCGATGGGATTGTGCCCTGTGGTACCACTGGGGAATCGGCGACGCTTTCCTTCCAGGAGCATTGTCGAGTGATAGAGGTTGTCGTCGAGGCTGTGGCCGGGCGAGTGCCGGTGCTGGCCGGGGCTGGCTCTAACAACACCAGAGAGGCGATCGAGTTGCTCCACCACGCGGCAGAAGTTGGGGCAGACGGGGCGTTGGTTATCACCCCTTACTATAATAAACCGACCCAGGAAGGACTCTACCAACACTTCGCTGAGCTGGACCGGAATGCCCAACTTCCCATGGTGATGTACAATGTGCCTGGCAGGACCTCGGTCAATATGCTGCCCGATACTGTGGCCAGGCTTGCTGAGCTGGAGAACATCGTGGGGATAAAAGAGGCCAGCAGTGATCTCTCTCAGATAACCGAGATATTGACCAAGTGTGACCCCGATTTCGTGGTGCTCTCTGGTGATGATATGACCACGTTGCCCATTCTTGCCGTTGGGGGCAAGGGGGTGATCTCCGTGGTGGCCAATATCGTCCCCAGAGAGGTGGCAGATATAGTTGACTATTTTCTCAGTGGCCAGTTTAAACAAGCCCTGGACCTACATCTGAGACTTTACCCCCTTTCCCGGGCTATGTTCTTGGAGACAAATCCTGCCCCGGTGAAAGCCGCCTTGAATCTTTTGGGTAAGGATGTGGGCGATGTGCGACTGCCCCTGGTGAACATCTCCCAATCCACTCTACAGAAGCTGCGCAAGGTTATGAAAGAATTCGGGGTTTCTGTGTAGAGGTGGTTAACACAGAGTTATAGGTTTCGTGGAAGCCAACCCAAAAAACAATTCAGCCACAAAGGGACCAAGACACCAAGATCAAGCAATGAATATCCCCTTTGTGTCTTAGTGCCTTCGTGGCTACGAAAGAGGTGGAAAGAAAAATGGCCAAAAATTTTGTGGACATACTCAGAGACATATTGGATAAGGAGGATTATCAGAAACTCGTCAGAGTAGATAATCCCCAGCTTCACCAGTTTGTAGCTCAGTATCTGGAACTCTGTAATCCTGCTAAGGTATTCGTTTGCACCGACTCTCCCGAAGATATCCAGTTTATCAGGGAGGAGGCCACAAGGATAGGAGAGGAGAAAAGACTTGCCATAGAAGGGCATACTGTCCATTTTGATGGCTATTGGGACCAGGCAAGGGACAAGGGAAACACCAGATTTCTCTTGCCCGAGGGCATTGATTTGGGGCCTCAGATAAAGGCTACAGATAGGGAGAAGGGACTGGAGGAGATCCAAACTATTTTGAAGGATATTATGCGGGGACACCGGTTATATGTACGCTTTTTCTGCCTGGGTCCCATCAAATCTGAGTTCACTATACCAGCGGTTCAACTTACGGATTCTGCGTATGTAGCCCATAGTGAAGACCTCCTTTTTAGACAGGGCTACGAGGAGTTTCTGAGATTAGGAAGGTCTGCTCAATTCTTCCGATTTGTGCATTCTCAGGGAGAACTCCAGGGGGGAGTAAGTAAAAATATCGGTCAGCGCAGGATATACATTGACTTAGAAGATAAGACAGTGTACAGCACGAACACGCAATATGGTGGTAACACAATCGGACTTAAGAAATTGGCCCTCCGCTTGGCAATAGATAAGGCGTCAAGAGAAGGTTGGCTGGCAGAACATATGTTTATTATGGGAGTGCATGGTCCCGGAGGCAGGGTCACCTATTTCACCGGGGCATTTCCCTCACTCTGTGGAAAAACCTCCACCGCTATGTTGGAAAAAGAGACCATAGTGGGAGATGATATCGCCTATTTGAGAATAAAAGATGGGGAGATTCGAGCAGTCAACATAGAAAAGGGCATCTTCGGAATAATCCAGGGGGTGAATTCACAGGATGACCCAATTTTGTGGAAGACGCTTCACTCTCCCGGCCAGATCATATTTTCCAATGTGCTGGCTACCGAAAAAGATGAGGTTTATTGGATTGGCAAAGACGGAGAAATCCCGACTAAAGGCTTCAACCATTCGGGCCAGTGGATTCCAGGAAAAAAGGATGCAGATGGAAATCCGATACTGCCTTCACACCCCAATGCGCGATTTACGCTCGAATTAAAACTTCTGCAGAATGCAGATCCGGAGTTGGACAACCCAGAAGGAGTAGTAATAGGAGGGATAGTCTACGGAGGTAGGGATTCGGATACCCGGGTGCCAGTAGAAGAATCCTTCGACTGGATACACGGCGTGATTACCAGGGGCGCATCTCTGGAATCAGAAACTACGGCTGCTACCCTGGGGAAGGAAGGGGTTAGGAGATTTAACCCTTTATCAAATTTGGATTTCCTTCCTGTACCGGTGGGCAAGTACATAGAAAATCACCTGAAGTTCGGTGCTGCCCTAAAAAATCCTCCCCCGATATTTTCGGTGAATTACTTTCTGAAGGACCCCGAGGGCAATTTCTTGAATGAGAAGACCGACAAAATAATCTGGTTTAGATGGATGGAACTTCGCTCCCACAGAGAAGTGAAGGCAATAGAGATGCCTACCGGATTTATTCCAAGATATCAGGACCTTAGAGGATTGTTCAACCAATTGCTGGGAAGGGATTACCCTGAAGAGGCATACGTCGAACATTTCACCTTGAGGGTTCCAGAGAACTTGGGTATAATTGAGCGCATAATAGAAATCTACAGAAACAAGGTCCCGGACACTCCCCAAATCCTATTTCAGGTTTTGGAAGAGCAAAGACGCCGCCTGAACAGAGCAAGAGAAAAATACGGGGATTATATCTCGCCTCATAAATTCTGATCAGCCACTCAAAGCCAAATGATGATGAAGTAACCTCCCGCAGGTTTGGAACCTGCGGGAGGTTCGGGTCAATAACTTGCCACAAAGAATCTTCTTTCTGAACCAGTGAACTTCAACCCATAGAGGTACTCTGATGCCTTTGCGTCCAAAACAATCAGATCTGGTAGAGCTCCATATCTTCCCGGGAGAGACCTACGCCCAGATGGTAAAAGAGGTTCTGGAAAAGGAGGGCATCCCGTGTCTGCTTCAGAAAGACAGCTTAAGTTCGATTTATGTTGTCCAGGGTTCCACGGAGAGTTGTCCTACCCGAATTCTGGTGAGGGAAGAAGATCTCCAACAAGCGGCCTCAATTATGGAACGGATGATAGACCACATCTAAGAGTGTATCTGAAAAGGTGCTGGGTAACAAAATCGAACACCGAATAACACTGAAGCATACTAAAATCTTTTCCTTTTCAGTGTCTTCGGTGATTTTCAGTGTTTAATAGAGTGACCTTTCAACTCCCCTTCTAATAAATCTTGAGGTCCTATATTATGATTAAAACAGTTATCTATGGCGTTGCAGGCAGGATGGGCAGGAGGCTTGCCTCACTTATAACCGAAAGCAGTGACATAGAACTGGTCGGGGCGACCGAGTGCCGAACCAATCCGGCTGAGGGCAAGGACATCGGTGAACTTATCGGGTTGGGAAAACTTGGAATAAGCGTTGTCCCCGCTCTGGAGGAGGTCATCCATTGTACGGATGTGGTGGTGGATTTCACCACCCCAGAGGCCAGCTTAGCTGCCGCAAAGGTTTATGCCTCAGCGGGAAAGGCGGCGGTAGTGGGTACTACCGGGTTTTCTCAGCAGCAGTTAGCTCGGTTCAGAAAGGCGGTATCTGCTGTTCCCTGTGTATTCTGTCCCAATTTTAGTGTGGGGGTGAACCTCTTATTCAAATTGGTAGAGGAGACCGCCAGAACTCTGGGAGAGGATTTTGACATCGAGATTGTAGAAAGCCACCATCGGTTTAAGAAGGATGCCCCCAGCGGCACAGCAAAACAGCTTGCCCAAATAGCCGCCTCTGCCCTGGGCTACGATCTTGACCAGGCGGGCGTTTATGGCCGTAAAGGCCTGACAGGTGAGCGGAAGAGGGACCAGATTGGAATCCATGCTGTTCGGGCGGGAGATAGTGTAGGAGAACACACGGTTCTATTCGGGGGAATAGGGGAGAGGATTGAACTTTCCCATCGGGCCTCCAGCCGGGATGCCTTTGCCCAGGGTGCCTTGCGGGCAGTTAGATTCGTGGCCCGGGCAAAGCCAGGACTCTATGATATGATGAATGTTCTGGAATTGAAGGGAAAAATTGATTGATTCATAGCATTTAGAAAGTTGTTGATTAAGCGAGATTTTAATTGACATTAGTACGCTCCATTCGTATATTCCAACAGAGTTGCCAATCAACCTGTCAGATGTACAAAAGGAGCGATTTTTTTATTCGGGCTTTTCTTTCACGGTTTCGGTGGGGGACAAGTCCTGCGAGCCAAGGTGCTGTGAGGGAAGCGATTTTTAACTTGCCAATGCAGGTATCGGGATTTATCTTTATTTAGCAGTTTACTTCTTATAAATGTGTCTGGGATTCTCAAAAAGCGGGGAGGGTAATCGCAGGTTTTACGCCTGCGTAGGGGGTGGATCTACTCCATGGCACCCTCTAAAGGGTGCGGCTACTGAGATTATAAGCTTCAGGCAATTTAAGACTAAGTCGCTCAAATTCCCAGCTGTTTAATGCTCCCTTTTCCTAATTCGTGTCTGTCAGGAAATACCCATAATTCTTGTCATTCCGGCAATCTTTAAGCCGGAATCTATTTGAGATCAGCAATGGATTCCCGCTAACGGCATACGGAAATGACAAGTTCAATGCTAAATCGGAGGGGTCTATGTCCACAAAAATCGACATACACAAAGATTTTCACGGATCTTTCAGCTATGGGCTCCAATTCCTCTACCAGAACTATGGCCAGCAGGAAATGGAAGCCTATTTGACCCGTCTGGCTCGAACTGTCTACCGGCCTCTGATTGACTCCTTGAAGCTGCGAGGGCTACCTGCATTAGAAGAGCACTTAATCTATATTTTCAACATCGAAGAGGGCGAATTTGAAATAAACTACCAAAACGATGTATTAGTTTTTCAGGTGGGAAAATGCCCAGCAATCCATCATATGAAAGAGCACGATTACCCCATTGCCCAGAAGTACTGTGAGCACTGTCGCATCTTAAATCAGGAGATATGTAGGGCTGCTGGCTATAATTCTTCCACAGAGTATGACCAGGATAAGGGTAGTTGTACGCAAAAATTCTGGAAGGAGAAGTAAAAATGGTCTCTTGCACAGAATTCATTATGGCCTATAACGAGCTGTTTAGTTACTTGGAGGAACATCACGGCGAGAAGTCGGTGATAGAGTTCTGGCAGGGTATCTCCGATAATTTTCTTCAAAACTTGAGGCAATTGGTTTCCCGGAAAGGAATCCAAGGGATGAAAGAGTACTGGACTCACACCTTAACCGAGGAGAGAGCCAAGTACGATATGACCACTACCGAGGAGGGCTTTACCATAGAGATGTACGAATGTCCCTCGGTGGGGATATTGAGGAGGAATCGCCATCTTCAGCGCTATTCCAAATACTGTCAACACTGTGACCTCTTGTACAAAAGGATAATCGAGGACTACGGATTCAGTTACAAAATTGAATATCTGGACCAAGAGATGGGCAGATGCCGGGTTACCGTCAGAAAGAAGAGGAATTAGATGAGTAAAGAGGTAACTGTTCTTCGAGGAGGCAATGTCGTTACTTCTTCTGAAGTTATCTCTACTGGAGAGGTAGTTATCGAGGGAGAAAGGATAAGCAGGGTTGGCAGGGTAGGTTCTGCCTCTTCTTATCCTGACGCCTCAGTGTTTGAGCTTTCCGCAGGGGCAATGGTGCTGGCCGGATTTATTGACATCCATATGCACGGACTGGGCGATTTCGACACCAGGGGAGAAGGGACAAAAGGCATAGCCAGGCTGGAACCTATGCATGGCACGACCGGTTTTCTACCTACTTTGGCCAGTGCCACCTACGAGCAGTATCTGGACTTCCTTAGTGCAGTCAAAGAGGCTATGAAGCTGAGGGAAGGGGCACGGGTGTTGGGTGCCCATCTGGAGGGTCCTTATATCAATCCTGCCGCCAAAGGAGCGATGGACGCGAGATTCCTCGCCCTGCCTGACGAGGAACAGTATAAGAAGCTGATAGAAGAAGGCAGTAACATCCTGGGACTAATGACCCTTTCCCCTGAGTTGCCCGGGGCGATTGAGCTGATAGAAGCCCTGCGGAGAGACAACATAGTGGTCTCTGCTGGCCATTCCACTGCCGATGAAGAGCAGATGAAGCAGGCTATGGATGCGGGACTGAGTCATCTCTGCCATCTGTTCAACGCCTCTCGGAAGATTTCGGACAAAGAGCCCGGGGTGAGGCAGCCTGGTTTCTCTGAGATGTGTCTGGCCCTGGGGGATTTGACTGCTGAGGTTATCTGCGATGGGATTCATGTCCACCCTCTGCTGGTACGCTTGGCAGCTCGAGCTTTGGGGGTAAATAGCGTAGTGGCCATTACGGATTCTATGAAAGGTACTGGACTTCCCGATGGCACCTATCTCTCCTCGGATGGCCGCAAGTTCTACACCAGCACAGGGGATGCGGCAAGACTGACGGTAGACAACACGATTATAGGCAGTACACTCACTATGAACATCGCTTTCAAGAACTTAGTTGAGAAATGCGGCTTCTCCCTGCCCGAGGCCAGTAAAATTACCTCGCTTAATCCGGCAAGAGTTTTAAGCTGCGAAGAGGACTTAGGCAGCATTGAACCGGGAAAGTCAGCCGACATTACCGTGCTTAACCCTGAGTTTGATTGATTGATGAATCTGAGGGAGGGAAAAGTTGTCTATGAGGAAGTTAGCTGAAATCTCGGGATGAAATGGCGGAGAAATTCACGATAAGAAAGACTGAAGTGAACCCCTGCAGGAAACACACGGTTCCCTTTCACAAAAAAGTGAGGTGATTATTATGAAACGTTTGTTTGTCTTGGTT
>JAUWEO010000036.1 GCA_030608245.1 Candidatus Latescibacterota bacterium | reverse complement strand
CAAGTTCTCAACCATGAGACGGCCAAGACTTTTCCCCAAATAAGCGTGGCGGTAATACTTGAATTTGTGAATGCATTCTCTTACCACGCCTTCATATATGGCAGCGGCTCTGGCTGTAGTATAGTTGGGCGGCTTTGTTTTGCATCCAGCGCAGAGATCAACACTGTTGGGTCTCCCGCACTTTTCGCAGAAAGGTTCCCGGATGAATCTGATTTTGTGGAAACACCGCGAGCACAGGAAGGTTTTGTTGTCCGGCTCGAGAGCTTCGTTGCAAAGGACGCAGCGAAGCGGAAAGAGGAGGTTAAGAAAGCTCTGCCATACCCCGCCGCCTGCCGTTTCGGCACATACTCTCTCACCCATCATCTCAACACCCCAATGCCCGAAAAGGCTTTTGGGTTTTCGAAATAATGCCCCTTTTTATGATGGAATTTATTCCTTTTCCGTATGCTTGCGAAAAGGAATAGTCGGTTTCCGGCACTTTGGGCACTTGGTGTCGAACCTCTTAGGATGGTTACACTGAGGACAAAACACAGTCCTGCAACTCTTGCATTCCCGGAGCTGCGTATGACAATTATCACATATCATTGTCAACGCCATGTGCTTATCTCCTCTTCAGGTTCACTAATGAGTCATTCTTGACTAAACTCCCTTCTTCCGATCTTCCAAACCCGCCTGAAACATAGAATCCCCGCGAAGGATAAACTGGTGGAGCAGAGGGGAGTTGAACCCCTGACCTCATCCGTGCGAGGGATGCGCTCTCCCAACTGAGCTACTGCCCCCTAAAATAAAACTGAACACCGAAAAACACTGAAATACCACTATAGTGGGTTTAAAATCACATAGTCACTTATTTTGCACTTTCCGTTTGCACAGGCCTAAAAGTCTTTACCTGAACAGCTCTTTGATCTTTCCCCAGGTTGACAGCTCAACGCCGGTAGATTTCGCTACCCCAGTAATCCTTCTGATCTCAGTAGTAAGGGTTGTCCACGACACTGTTTCCTCCGAGGTTAGTCCCACTGGTGGACCTGTGTTGAACAGGTACACTTGTTTATGCAGCGAGTCACAGGGTTTAAATATACCCTCAGAGTTACAGGATTTTAGGAAAAGCAAGGCAAGGCTTCCATTTGTGAACACAAGAGAGTCTCCTGCAGGTAGGGAAGACACTCTGACCGTTATCTCGGTCCCGATTAAGTCCCCCTTAAACAATTCTACCGGCCGGAAGATTATGAAGGTGCAGTCCACAGCTTGACTGATATTCTCGACCTTGGCAGTGGTAATATACTCGGCCTCCTGGCATAACTGGACGAGTTTCCACTGAGGCAGCTCAGCGGAGGCAATAGTGGCCAGGAGAATAAATGCCAGTAGAGCAGTAACTAAGACGAATTTTTTCCTCTGCATTCCCCTGCTCCTTTCCTGTAACTACGCTGTTTGTTACTCTATTCTGATAGAGTTGCCTGGTTTAATCAGCCCCTTGCCTTCTACTATCTCTGCCTTGGAGAGATGAGCGGCCTGGATAAGTGTGATTCTGATTACTCCCGCCCTTTCCTCTGCGTATCCTAATACTGTGCCGGTTATCGGGTCTCGGAGCTCTTTCCCCTGAGCATAGACGCTGAATTTGTCTCCTATTTGAATACCATCCTCTATCCCGATGTTGACATAGACCTCATTCTCTTCAACCAGCAATATCGCGGGGTGGGAGACCTTAGGCAATGGGGGAGGCACGACGATCTCTTCCAACTTGGTTCTAAGTTGATCTATTGCTTTTTCTGTTGCCTGGCCCAGCACCGTCTTCCTGAGCTCTTCTGACCCGAAAGGCAAAGTGTCCAATCCGTAGAATTCAAGAGCTTTACTGCTTGCCTTTCCGAAAAGTGACAATCCCAGATCTCGGTCGGTTATATCTCCTTTGCCCGTAATTGTTCCCAAGGGCTTTCCGTCGATCACCCTCTGCAGATTGGCTTGCAGCTCCACATTGCTGGAATACGACTCATATCCCGCCAGCATAGGCAGTCCTGCCCGGAAGCGAGAGATGCTAAATGCGTTTATTTCTCCAGTGATGAGGATATCTACGCCCTCTTTTTTGGCTATTTCGCTTATCTGTGTTGATCTTTGCTTGATTGCAGCCCTTTTTCTTTTGGGGAAGAGAAAACCAAATAAGCCAGAGCGCCCTTTCTCAGGTTTTTGGTGTATCTGTCTCAGGGCCTCGGTAAGGGTGTCAATGGATACCACGTGGTAGAAGGGATTCTGGCCAATGGCTTCTCCCAACCAGAGGGCTATTCCCTTTTGGATATCCCAGCTCCCGTCGTAGCCAGTATTATCCTCAAACGGCAATATGCCAATGCTCTGTCTCGCCAGGGCGGCAGAGCCACAGAAGAGAAGAAGGAAGCAAAATATCGATCCGACAAGGAATGGTTTTCTCATAGCTGCAAAATATCCGGCCGCTTAATACCAACTGCTTGAATCATCGGCCAGTCCTGGATTTTGGTAATGACCTCTGTCCTGTCAGGCAGGGCGATGACCGTATCCTCCGATTTTGTGCCTGTGATAGAGGGGTTCCAGGCGTAGGCTTGATTTTCCTGCACTACCTGGGTAGAGTCAAAACCTGCCTTGAAGTCTCGCGTACCGTAACCAGTAGCACCCCCCTGATGGTGAAGCTTCCATTCGTCAGCGAATCCAACCTGCTTGTAGCTGTTAACGGCCTTTTCAAATATCTGCTTAACTGGGACTCCAGGTGAAGTGTGGGAGATAAAAGTGGCGTCTACCTGGACTACAGCGTTGTGTTTCTTCCGCAGCAGTTCGGGAAATTTTCCCAGGTGCACAAGTCTGGTCATAGAGGCTATCAGTCCCCACCTGCGGGCGCAAACGACAACCATAGCGTACCTCACCAACCTCCTTTCTGTGGGAAGAGGGTGGCGGAACTTTTCGATGCGGTCATCGGCAGCTACCAGCAGGACAACGGGCACTATCTTTTCTGACAGCAGGCTTTCACTGAGCCGGCCGGCGATCTGAGATTCCTTGACCCCAACCCTCAAACTGTGACATACTTCGGACATAGAATCGGCGGTATTTTTGCCCAACCAGCGATATCGCTCTATTTCACTTTCGGTAAGGGAATATCGTAACTGAGCGAATCCATCGGCCAGAGGGCCGGCGTCAGTGGCAATCGTTCCTCCCTGAGTTAGGTCTCTTATAATTTGTTCCTTGCGTTCAGGCTGGTACCAGTCGAACTGAAGGGGCTCGAAGTCAAGTCCGGCTACCTCCTCTGTTTGAATGCGAGGGGCTTCGATGTTATCCGCGATGATGTAGTCTTTCTCGCTGGTGACCAGGATAGGCGTGGCCCCTGTGTCGGAGTTGATGGCTACAAAATTGTCTCCCCCAGCGGTGTACCAGGAGAAACTGCTCTGTCGAGTAAGCAGAACTCCCGCCAGAGAACGGCATTGCAGAAATTCCCTCACCCGTTGGCGTTTAACAACCACCTCTGTCTTTCGATCCATAACGGTTATCCTTTGAGCGTTGGATCAGTGTTTCGTTATAATGAATAAGGCAACGATTTGTCATTGCGAGCGATAGCGAAGCAATCCTAACTCGCACGAAATAAAGAGATTGCTTCGTCGCTTGACTCGTCGCAATGACAGGATGATTTGTAATGTGTTTTTGAAACGCTAATCAATATTCTGTAAGCAAAGCTGGCAGGGTTATTCTCAGCTCTCAACCACAGGTAGGACATAAGGTCCTTCTGGAATGACTGCTATTTCAGCCTCTTGGCCGGCCTGCGTTAGAGCCTGCTCAACAGCCTCTTCCACCGAAGGAGTTGGTTCCACCATAAGTTCCCCAACCCGGCACTGGGGTATCCCTTCAGTATAGAGAAAAACCCCGGCTTTCTTCAACACATGGCACAATTTCTCCACTTCCCACTGGTCTTTGACAAAATAACCTGGCTGGGCGATACACTGGAGAAATTCGTCCGGATTCTCTGTTTGCTCAATGAGTTGAGTAAACTCAGCTCCACCAATTCCCTCTGCACATTCGGAGGCGATAATAATGGTTCCGCCTTTCTTGATCAACGGGAGAGCGGCGCTCATTCCCTTAACTGTCTGGTAGAAGGTTAGATCCAGTGGGTAGCCGCCGCCAGTGGTAACCACTATCTCCACGCGTTTTGGCCAAAGAATCTTAACCTGCTGTTCTACAAATTTTACCCCAGCCTGATGGGCCTCCTCCAGCTCTCCAGCGAAGACTCCGTTAAGCCCTCCCTGCCCATCCACACTGACATTCAAGCTGAAATCTACTCCCGCCATCCGGGCAATCTCCAGGGCCTCCTGGTGGAAAGGGTTGCCTATTAGGATGCCCTCTCTACTCCAAGGGGATTCCAGAAAACGGGGTCCGTGTTGCACCTTGATTGTCTCTAAGCCGCATATTCCTGGGCAGACCGTCTTTCTGCCGCCGGAGTATCCGGCCATGAAGTGGGGTTCAATAAGGCCGGTGGTGATCTTCAGTTCTGCTTTGGTAAACAGAGGGTTAACCAAGACCGGGGTACCGCCTCGGGTGTGGCCAAGGGATGTCATTGGCCCCGTTGCCTGGTGGTCAACTATCGGGTAATCGGAGACAATCTCGGGACCCAACATCTGGAGCCGCTCTCCTTGGGAGCCGGGGCGATGCAATCCAGTGGCGATCAAGATGGTGGTTGCCTCCCTGGGGATGCCGTTTTCGTGAAGTGTCTCCAGAATGGGGGGCAAGATCACCCGGTTGGGCACCGATCTGGTAATATCTGAGATAACTACACAGGCTGTCTTCTTGCCCTTGGCCAACTGGTTCAACGCAGGTGAAGCAATGGGATGGGTGAGGGCCTCGGAGACCGACTGATTCGGCTGGCGGAGTCTGGGAAAGGAGTTTGTTCTCAGCACTCCTGTTACCCTTTGGGAGGGCAAGTTCACCCCCAACCCCTGCTTACCGTATTTGAGCACCAGTTCCATCAAGTCTATAAAGATAGCGAAAGAGAGCCCCTTTTGTCAAGTACAAAAGTGGTTCTTCTGCCCTAATCCGATGTAAAATTCATTCGCAGTTTTAAAAATCGTGTTGAATAGCCGAAACAACTGCTTGTTGTCAGGTACTACCAGGGATAACCGACTTATTCTGGTCGAGTTATGAATGAGAAAATATAAGGGGTGAGTTCTGTCCCATACAAGTCAACCGCTGGGGGATCTAAGGTTATAGTATATTTGGTGTTCGGGAGCAACCTGCGTCCAGGAACGAATTTGATCTTATCTTTCTCTATGACAGTGTACTCCCTTCCATATCTATATTCTTTTCGCTCCACAAAGCTAAACTCCCCAACCACTTCAGGTTCGATCTTGAAGCCCTCTTTTACAGATTTTTTTGACATCCAGGTGTTGAATTGCATTACTATCTCGGGCTTAAGATCGACGAAAAGCTCACCTTTTCGAGGGATGGTGCTCGCTACCTGGACCGCCTGGGTAGTAAACGAAAACTCAAAGTCTTCACCTAATTTCTCCCCGTCTAAGTCGTGGGCACTCCCGTCTATCTTGATGGTATAAGTGGTATCCGCTGTGAGGACTCCTCCGGTCCAGATAGTCAACTGATTATCCTCGGGCCAGATCAGAGTGGGGTCTGTGTCCGGGGAGATAGTCAGAAGCTCCTCCACAGAGTCCTCATCCATCCGTTTGGGGAAGGTAATCCGGATGCCATTTAGACAGATAAGAGGCACATCCATTTGGCCATCATAGGGGTCAGTCTGGATATACGGCAGTGAATAAGACGCCTGGATTGTTTTAAATGAGAGCCGGAAGGGAAGATCAAAATGGTTCCCCGCCGTATCACAGGCCGTAGTTGATAGTGTCACATAGTAGGTAGTATCAGAAAAGGAGTCCTTAGGTGAAAACAGGAATGTGAACGAATTGATATGGCTGTATGTTGTAATCTGAGCACCACCGGCAGCCTCAGCAGCATCTTTCCATGATCGGTATCCTTCTCCCCACCAATATGTCCTATATTCATTCCATTCGAAGAGGCCCTCAACGCTTGGGGATATCGAAAGGGCATCCTCTATGCTCTTCCTGTCCATCTCTCTGGAAAATCTGATGGAGATGAAGAGATTTGACCAGTTATTCCCCTTCTCCAGCACTATCTCTGAGCCATTACCGGGATAATACGACAACACCACAGGGACGTTTTTTGACAGAGGGATTTCTCCAATATAGGTTACCCTTCCGCCGTCCACCACCACATTGGGGATGGTGTGTAGGGAAAAATCGAGAGTCTCAATTTCTAAGACATAGTTTCCTGCCGGTAGCTCATCAAACCGGAACATCCCATTTGAGGGGTCGATCGATGTTGAATCAACGGGCACACCTTGACTGACTCTAATTTTGGCGCCGCTGTCGTTTTGGACAACCTTTCCCACAATTGACCCTGTGGTCTTCGACTCATAGAAGATCTTATCCGAGCAGCCTACCAAAAGGGCGGCGCACAGCAACGTAATTGCTATGATTCGCATTTCTGATTTCATGATGCCCTCCTTTCTGTGCAGATATTTATCGGATCAGCAGCATTTTCTTCGTTTTTCCACAGCTCCCCTCGTTCACTGTTAGCCCATAGAAATAGACCCGCTGGAGACATCCTCCTTGCCCAGGTCATCTTTTCCGTCCCAGAGGACGCTGTGCCTGCCGCTTTGGCCTTTCTGGTCAAGCACTGCCCGTAGCCGCTGCTGTTGTACATTGGCACCTTAATCAAAAGGTCCCACCTCTCTGGGTCTCACTCCTTCCACACCCCCATGCGGTCAAATTTCTCTATTCTCTCTTTAATCAAGTGGTTGGTGGGGACTTGTGTGAGCTCGGAGAGGTGTTTCAAGATGTGTGATTTAAGCAGCTGGGCTGCTTTTTCCCAGTCCCGGTGGGCACCGCCGAAGGGTTCGGGTATAATCTCGTCGATCAGGCCCAATTCCGCTATATCTTGAGCCGTCAACTTCAGGGTCTCGGCGGCTTCCTCCTTTTTCTCTTTGGTTCTCCACAAGATGGCAGCGCAGCCCTCAGGGGAGATGACCGAATACCAGGTGTTTTCCATCATCATCAGTCGATCGCCCACTCCGATACCAAGGGCACCACCGCTGGCACCCTCTCCAATGACCACCACAATTATGGGTACGGGCAGGTGTGACATCTCATAGAGGTTTCTGGCGATAGCTTCTGCCTGCCCTCTCTCTTCGGCCTCCAGGCCGGGGTGGGCACCGGGGGTGTCGACGAGACAGATAACGGGCCTTTTAAATTTAGCAGATAACTGCATAATTCGGAGTGCCTTGCTGTACACCTCAGGATGAGGCATGCCAAAATTGCGGTGAAGTTTTTCTTTGGTGGTTCTTCCTTTTTGATGTCCCACAATGGCCACCGGGTTACCGCCTAATCTGGCTAATCCGGCCACGACAGCCGAGTCATCAGCAAAGCCGCGGTCGCCGTGTAACTCTACAAAATCTGTAGTTATCAGTCGAATATAGTCTAAGGTATAGGGGCGTTGGGGATGACGGGCAAGTTGAACTCGTTGCCAAGCGGTGAGCTTTGAATATGTCTTCTCCCGGAGTTTTTCTGTTTTCTGCTCCAACTTTTCCAGCTCCTCCGAGAGGTCAATCCCCTCAGTCTCAGCGTACTTGCGCATCTCAGCGATTTTTTCTTCCAATTCCAATAGTGGTTTTTCGAAATCCGGACATAATTGGTTCATTTTTCACTCCTTCCCCGAGGCAAGAATCACAAGAGGGAAATTTACAATCAGGTGTAGATCTCTGTGATGCAATGAGACAGGATAGACAGGACCGGTCCACCCAGATGCACCTGTACATAACAGAATGCGGATACAGGCACTGCTATTTATTTGAGTCGGAAGACAAATACCTGTGAAACCCAGACTCTCACTGGTTTGTCGTTTTGCCGTGCGGGTTTGAACCTCAGTTGTGTTGCGGCTTTGACGGCAGCATCTATAAACACTTCAGGTCCTTTCAGCACGGCTACACTGTCTACTCGGCCTTGCTGGTTTACCAGCAGTTTTGTGAACACCTTTCCCTCTATTCCCGCTTTACGGGCGATCTCTGGATATTCGGGGATCACTTCTCTGATCGTAACCGGGGGCTCAGAGACCTGGTAGAATTCAAATACTGGCTCAGTGGGTGGTGGAGCCGGAGGGGGTGGAGGTGGCAAAGGGGGTTCGTCTAAATCCAACTCAGTGCTCTCTATGGTTACCTCCTCGGATACATCTTCCCGCTCTGTCTCAATAGGCACCGACGGCCGTGGGGGCGGCGGCGGCAGTTTCTTTACCTGATGAGTCTCCGGAATGTCCTCAACCTTGATGATCTCCTGTTGAACCGTCTTCGCATACGGCGTTAGTTCCATGCTGCTGCTGGAGAGAAAAAGGACCAGAAGGATCGCCAGCGACAGTATCAGACAATTCTCCAGTACTTTATTGTACTTAAGTTTTAGGTCAACCTCAGGATTCTTTCGTCTTATTATCATCTACTCTACCTCCCAGATATAAGACATCTGCTGGTGTTGATTTTAAGTTGCATAGGTTTCCCTATTTTGGACATCATTAAGTTAAAGTCGATGTCGATCGTTTTTTCAATCAATCTTGACCGCAGCGTGTTCTTAATGAGATCTGACAAAATCATACGAAAACAAACGGCGATTGTCAAGGGGAATTTCTGAACTTGGTATCCCCCCCGGGAGTCATTGATGCCTTTTTGGTAATATCAGAGCATTTTTTCCTTCAACAAGGTGTTTTTTTACTTGACACATTACCGCCCTGCTGCTATATTATTTTCCACAAATCATAATCTATAGACCTTTGAGCAAGATTTGAAAAATCGCATCTTAAGAAGGACATGGGGCTGTAGCTCAGCGGGAGAGCGCTTGTCTGGCAGACAAGAAGTCGAGGGTCCGACTCCCTCCAGCTCCACTCTTTTGAATCTCGTCATTTGCCGGCAGTGGCGAGATTTTTGTTAACCACCCCAGACTCTCCAAGATCAGCATGATAGGATAATAACACCAACCGAGGAGAAAAACAATGAACTGGGTAGACATCCACGTGCATATCGGCAAGTTAATTTATGGTAAACCGAGGCTAACCACAAGAGACATATTGATCAAAATGGATGAGTTGGGTATCGAAAAAGCCTGTCTCCTGCCCATCGAAAATCCTGAGGAGACCGACTATTATGTAACCACAACCCAAGTGATAACCGCTGCCAGGCGACATCCGGACCGGTTTATCCCTTTTTGCAGTGTGGATCCTCGGCGCAGGGACCCATCCAGCTTTGATCCCCTCCCTATGATTAAAAACTACGTAGAAAAAGGTTGCCGGGGATTTGGAGAATCGCTGTCGGGACTTTGGGTGGACGACAAGAGGCTCCAGAAGATATACGCTGCCTGCGAGGAATTGGAAATCCCTATCATAGTCCACATGGACTGCTACCGGAATCGAGACCAAATAGGTCTGCCCAGGTTGGAAAAGATGCTGCAGGAATTCCCCCAGACTGTTTTCATCGCCCATGCTACCCACTGGTGGAGTGAGATCTCAGCCGAGGTGCTCACAGAAGATGTGGGAGGTTATCCCCAGAGAAAGATAGTCCCCGGCGGTCGGGTGGATTATCTGCTTCAGACCTATCCCAATATCTACGGGGATCTGTCCGCTGGCTCGGGCGACAACGCTATGACCAGAGACAAAGAATTCGCCCACAGTTTCTTGGAACGGAATCAAAACAAACTGCTTTTCGGAACGGATCTTGTCTACAAGGGACAGCAGATCCCCAATGCAGAACATCTGCGAAATTCCGGCATAAGCAAAGAGGCCTTGGATAAAATAGCCTTCAGAAATGCCCAGAAACTATTAGGGTTGTGAAAACGAAGCATCCCAGAAGGGTCCGAAAAACACCGTGGCGTTTGTTCTACTCTCTGCTTTTTTTACCTCCATTTTCTCCCTTTGCTATAAAATTGCCCATCGGCAGGGCTGCAATCCAGTAGCGGTAAACGGCTCGATGCTGGTTGTGGGGACAGTCTTGAGTTTTCTGTACATACTGGTTACAGCCCAGCTAAGAGTACTTCCCTCCTTGGTGATTCTGCTGGGACTATTCGCGGGAGTTTGTTTCTTTATTTCGGTAGCTACCTTCTTCGTAGTGGTCCGAAAAGGAAACCTCTCCATCTCCTGGACGGTGATAGCCCTCTCCATTGTCATTCCTTTGATTGCTTCCGTAGTTTTGTGGAAGGAATCCCCCTCTGGTAGGCAAATCCTGGGAGCAGTGGGTACGGTGGTGGCCTTGGTGCTTTTAGGAGTGGACCAGGGAAGGACAAGTCCGGCCAAACCAGAATTTGCAACAAAACGAGAGTTCTGGGGCTGGATAGCGATGTTGATCATTGCCTTCCTGGGTACCGGCTTGATAATGCTGTGTAACAAGGCTTTGGTGGAAAAGCAGTTAAGCAGCTATATCGTGCAGTTCACATTTCTCTACTATCTGGCAGGTACATTGAGCGCCATTCCCTTCCTTTGGCTGAGGCGAGCCTTTCCCCAGAAGGCTGATTTGGAGGTTGGGGCTCTTATGGCCATCAGTGGGGTGGTGAGTTTCATCCTCTTT
>JAUWEO010000186.1 GCA_030608245.1 Candidatus Latescibacterota bacterium | reverse complement strand
CAGTTCACATTTCTCTACTATCTGGCAGGTACATTGAGCGCCATTCCCTTCCTTTGGCTGAGGCGAGCCTTTCCCCAGAAGGCTGATTTGGAGGTTGGGGCTCTTATGGCCATCAGTGGGGTGGTGAGTTTCATCCTCTTTTTACATGCCCTGCGAGTGTTACCAGGAGTGGTTGTCTTTCCCCTGAGAAGTATAGTGAATATCACCTTGACCGCAGTATTCTCCCTAATACTGTGGCGGGAGAAACTTAGCCCTGTTGGGTGGGCAGGACTGACAGTAGCAGCAGGGTCAATCTTTTTTATGCGCTGAATAGGTGAGAAGAAAATGACAGAGAATTGGCATCCGGCAGTTTCAACAGGGCTGTCGGACTGTGAAGGGACATTCAGGTGAGGAAGCTTTTCCTGAACGTCCCTTTTTCACAATTGTCGCTGCCTAAACCAACCTCTCAGTGGAGACAATCGCCTTAAAACCAGTTGACATAATCTCCATCTTTTGTTATATTAATTGTCACACTAAATCTTCGTATCTAATAGTACAACGTAACTTAACCCCTTTGTCATTCTGAGCGACTGAAAGGAGCGAAGAATCTCGCTTTAAGTAGTCTATTTGAATACTTGGAGTAGAGATTCTTCGTCACTTCGTTCCTCAAAATGACAAACTCACGTTGTAGTACTAACCCTTTCTCTGACAACTGCAGATGATCAAAATAGAGAACCTATCATTTCAATACAGATATAAGGATAACTCCCTTAACGCCCTGGATGGCATTGACTTAGAGATCGAGGAGGGTGAGTCAGTAGCGATTATAGGGGCCAATGGCTCGGGCAAGACTACCCTTGCCTGGTGCATCAACGGCCTTCTGTTGCCTGATTCAGGGAAGGTGATGGTGGACGGCTTCTCCACCCATCGGCCAGAACAGATCCCTGCTATCCGCAGGCGAGTGGGAATGGTCTTTCAAAACCCCGACAACCAGATCGTCACCACTACCGTAGAGCGAGAGATTGCCTTCGGACTGGAGAACATAGGAACCCCTCCGGCCCAAATGCACCAAAGAGTCACCCAGGCCTTACGGCGCTTTGAGCTAGAGCAATACCGCTATCATCCCCCGCATCGCCTCTCCGGAGGAGAGAAACAACGTTTGGCCCTCGCCTCAGTTCTGGCAATGGCACCTAAGTACTTGATCTTGGATGAGCCTACTTCTTTGTTAGACCCAAAGGGCAAAAGAGAGGTAAACCGGATGCTGAAGCAGATTCAGGCTGCCGGACCTGTAGGATGTGAACCCACCCACCGAGCCGGCCAGGTGACTGTCATTCACATCACTCAGTCCCCAGAGGAGGCCTTAGAGGCCGACCGCCTGATTGTCCTCTCCCAGGGAAAGATCGTTTTAGACGGTCCCCCTCAGACTGTCTTTGGGCAGCGCGATCAGATATGGGCCTTGGGATTGGATATACCCCTTCAGATGCGGTTAGAAATAGCGAACAACACAGATGAGGGTGAGCGGTATCTGGAAAAGTTGTTCGATTCCGAAGAGTTAGACAAACCCTCCTCGCAAGATAAGAGAAAAAAGCCAGTCAAGATCTCTACTCACAATCTATCACACATTTACGACGATGGCCTCCCCACCCACAAGGAGGCACTCTCGAATGTAAGCATAGACATAAAAAAAGGCGAATTTTTGGCTTTGGTCGGCCCCACCGGATCGGGTAAGACCACCTTAGCCCAGCATTTCAACGGACTGCTTAAACCCACCTCTGGCCAGGTGAAGGTTGAGGGAGAAGACCTATGGGATAAGGGGATTGACCTCCAGAAGGTGAGGCAAAAGGTGGGGCTTGTCTTTCAGTTTCCGGAGTTTCAACTGTTTGAGGAAAAGGTCGCAGAGGATGTCGCCTTTGGGCCCCGGAATTTGGGAATAGCAGAGGAACAGGTTCAACAGAGGGTGAAGCAGGCGCTGGAGGCAGTAGAACTGGATTTTGATACCTTCGGCCAGAGATCTCCTGTACACTTAAGCCAGGGGGAGAAGCGACGGGTAGCTATCGCCGGGGTGCTGGCAATGGACCCGGAGGTGATCGTCTTGGATGAGCCTACGGTGGGGTTGGACCCCCGAGGTACCAAGCAGATAATAAGAACACTGAAAGCCCTCCACAGTCAGGGCAAAACTGTCGTCATCATATCACACGATATGGATCTGGTGGCCCAGCTTTCCGAAAGAATGACTGTCCTGTCCGAAGGGAAAGTGGTGCTGACGGGTTCACTTAAGGATGTCTTCTCTCATTCTGACTTTATGGTTTCCATTGGACTTGACCTGCCTCGGATAATTAAGATCACAAAAGGGCTTCGCTTCCAGAAGCGGCTTTCGGGACAACTACCCCGGCCTTCTCTGGTGGCGAATTGACAGAAAGCAATTACAAAGGCAAAGCACTATGTTACGCTACTTAACAGCGGGTGAATCTCACGGCTGCGCCTTGGTGGGCATATTGGAAGGCCTACCAGCCGGGCTGGAGATCAGCGAAGACTACATCAACGATCAACTGAGACGCCGGCAGCAAGGCTACGGCAGAAGCACCAGGCAGCAGATCGAAGCCGACAGGGTGCAAATACTCTCCGGAATCAGGTTTGGCAAAACGCTGGGCAGCCCTGTTGCTCTGTTAATAGAGAACAAGGACTGGCAGAATTGGAAGCAGATAATGGAACCGGGGGGGACACTCAGCGGAGAAGAGGTTAGTGTCCCTCGGCCTGGCCATGCCGATCTTTCCGGTGCTATCAAATACGGTCATTCCGACATCAGGAATGTGCTGGAACGCTCCAGTGCCAGAGAGACCGCAATGAGGGTTGCCCTCTGCACGCTGGCCAGAAGACTCTTAGCAGAACTGGAGATCCTGGTGGCCAGTCATGTGATCTCCATAGGTGAGGCAGAAGCCCAGACATCTGTGACCGAGGTGAACACCCTGAACGAACTGGCCGACCGTTCGCCGGTGAGGTGCATCGACCCGGAAACAGAAAAGGCAATGCTGGAGCAGATCGATCGTGCCGAACGGCAGGGCGACTCTCTGGGAGGTATCTTCGAGGTGATCGTCTCCGGGTTGCCGGTGGGATTGGGAAGTTATGTACACTGGGACAGGAAACTCGATGGCCTCCTGGCCCAGGCCTTGACCAGTATCCAGGCCATAAAGGCAGTGGAGTTTGGGTTGGGATTCAAAGCGGCTGAAATTCCAGGCTCGACAGTTCACGACCAGATATACTGCGGCCAACAGGGCTATTACCGTGAGACAAACAACGCTGGGGGTATAGAGGGAGGGATGACCAACGGCCAGCCGATTGTCATCCGAGCCGCGATGAAACCCATTCCCACCCTGACCACCCCTCTTCGGTCTGTAGATACGAAGACAAAGCAGCCAGCCGTGGCCCACAAAGAGAGGTCTGATATCTGTGCAGTGCCAGCGGCTTCAGTGGTAGCTGAGGCGGTGGTGGCCTTTACCGTAGTCAACGCCCTGCTGGAAAAATTCGGCGGAGATAACATAGCAGAACTGAAACAGAGAGTTTCCCAATGGAGAAGAACATCTTCTTAGTGGGGTTTATGGGCTCCGGAAAGACCAGGGTGGGTCAGGCTCTCGCCAGAAAACTGGGCCGAGATTTCATCGATACCGACCAATTGGTGGAACAGCAGGCAGGGAAAAGTATTTTCCAGATATTTACCCAGCAGGGAGAGGAAGAGTTTCGTCGCTTGGAGCACCTGTGCATCAAAGAGATCTCTCAGAGGAAGAACGTTGTGATCTCCGTAGGTGGCGGAGCTCCTTGCCATCCTGAAAATCGCAAGATAGTCCAACAGGGTATCAGTGTCTATATCTC
>JAUWEO010000226.1 GCA_030608245.1 Candidatus Latescibacterota bacterium | reverse complement strand
GGTTCATCGGCGAGGACGATGGAGGGACTGTTAGCTAAGGCTCTGGCTATTGCCACCCGCTGCCTTTCACCACCAGAGAGCTCTGAAGGCCGGTGTCTGGTCCTGTCACCCAATCCAACCTTTGCCAAC
Source organism: Candidatus Latescibacterota bacterium (assembly GCA_030608245.1). Classification (GTDB taxonomy): domain Bacteria; phylum Latescibacterota; class MVCY01; order MVCY01; family MVCY01; genus MVCY01. The sequence goes on along the minus strand of JAUWEO010000226.1, from coordinate 2,817 downwards.
AGCTCCCCTGCCCGTTTTCTTCTCTGTCGGGCAGACCCCCCCTTGTATATCATTGGCAATTCAACATTCTCTAAGGCGGTGGCGTAGGGAAGAAGATTAAAACTCTGAAATACAAACCCCACTTTCTTGTTCCTAATCTCGGCTAATTGGTTAGAACTGAGTCCACTAACATCTCGGTCTTCAAGCCGGTATTCTCCCTCTGTAGGGGTGTCTAAGCATCCGATGATGTGCATAAGTGTGGATTTTCCTGAACCCGAGGGGCCAAGCACCGAAAGGTACTCGTTGTTTTCCACCTCAAGGTCTATTCCCCGAATGGCCGCCACGTCTACCTTGCCCATCTGGTATATCTTCTTCACTTCGGTCAGTTTGATCATTATCAACCCCCAATGTCAGTCATTAGTCAGTTGTCATTAGTTAATTGAGGTTTACCAACTAACTTGATCTGGGCATTTCTACGGGGGACAAGCCCCCTACACAACGGGACTATTCATACCTCAAAGCATCTACCGGATTCACTGAAGCGGCTCTTCTGGCGGGGAAGATACCGGCCAGAAATCCTACCAATCCCAGCACACCGGCAGTTATGAGACCGGTGGTGACGGACATAACCGGCCGGCCCAGATATTGGAACACTTCCTGCTTTAGCGGAATAATATTGATGATCTTCACCAAAGACCAGGAGAACCCCAGACCGATGACACCACCTGCGGACACGGTGAGTAGAGACTGGAGGATATACTCGGTGATTATATTGCGCCTTTTGGCCCCCACCGCTATTTTGATCCCGATCTCTCGAGTACGGTTGCGGATCACCGCATACATAATGTTGGCCAGACCAACCCCGGCGACTATCAGAGTGAGCCCTCCGATAATTCCCAAAAAGATACGCACCCCGGTGGATACCTTCCAGAATCCCTCCTGCATCTCTATGGTATCCCACATCCTCAAGGTATCCTGATCTTTGGGGTCAAACTGATATCTCTTTCCCATCATCTCATAAACCTGCTCCTTAACCTGCTTTGCTTTGGAAATATCCCTGGGGCTGTAAACAATATCACTAAGATGGCGATGTCCGAACATCACTCGGAAGGTAGAGGCAGGGATAAAGGTGGCATCTTGATCCATCCCGCTGTAACAACTGGTCTGGAGCTTCTTTTTCAGCACCCCGATGACGGTAAAAGGTACTCGGTTCAGATAGACTGTCTCTCCCACTGCCTGTTTGTCTCCAAACAGCCTCTCTTTGACTTCATTTCCCAAGAAGACGACTCGCCTTCTGGACTGTAAGTCCAACTTATTTAGGAACCTACCTCCCTTCTGAGGATAGATATTTCGTAACTGGCCATAGGCTGGGTAAACCCCGGTAGCACGAGTGCTCATCGAATGGTCATTCCAGGTGAAGTAAGCTCCCCAATGGATGTACTCCGGACTTATGAGTCCTATCCCTGGTATCTGTTCCTGAAGCATGCTTGCATCTTCCTCCCGCAGGTGAATTCTTCGTCCAATTCCCAGTCCCCTAAATGGCTTAGAAGTTTCTCCACTCCATACCACCACAATCCCCTTACCCATACCGTGCATCCCTCGCTGCATCCCTCGGGTCACCCCCTCACCAATGGCCAGCATAATGACAACACTGGCCGTGCCCCAGACAATGGCTAGAATAGTAAGCAGGATGCGGGTACGTTCTTTCTTGAGTTCTCGGAAGAATTGTTGAATGCTGGTCATTGTTATTCTCCCAGCACCAGTGCCTGTACTGGATTCAAATTAGCCGCTCTTCGAGCCGGAAAATAGCCGGCCACAAATCCCACTATTCCCAACACCAGGATGGTTATCCCGGCCACTGGAGCAGACACTGCCGGAGTGCCAATATATTTCTTGATGGGCAAGAAGGAAACAATCTTAACTACAAAAATGGAGAAGATGAAACCTATAGTTCCACCTGTGGCCACTATGAGTAGGGTCTCCAGGATGAACTGAGAGAGAATGTGGCCTCTTTTAGCCCCTATAGCCATCTTGATCCCGATCTCCCGGGTGCGCTCTTTTATCACGATATACATAATATTAGCCACCCCGATACCGCCCACGATAAGGATGAAGACCCCACTCACACCCAACAGCAGATTCAGGCCCAGAAAAAAGTACAAGATAAATCTGTCAATCTCAGTGGTATCCCACATCCTCAGGGCATCTTTGTCCTCTGGATCGAAACGGTGTCGCTTTCCCAGAACCTGGTAGACTTTCTTGCTGATCTCTTTGGCAAAGGCTGCATCTTTGGGACGATAAAGGATGTTGTTCACATATCGGTGCCCGAACATAGAGGCAAAGGTGGTGGCGGGTATGAGCCCGGACCGGGAATCCCGGCCATAATAGGAAGAACTCTGTGTCTTCTTCTTCAACACTCCCACCACAGTGAAAGGCACTCCGTTGAGAGTGATTGTTTTTCCCACTGCCTGGCCCTCCCCGAAGAGCTTTTCTTTCGTCTCATTGCCCAGAAAGATCACCCGCCGTTTCAACTGCATATCCAATGGGTCAATAAAGCGCCCACCTCTCTCAGGAAAGGTATTTCTCAAATCTTCGTAGACAGGATAAGCACTTGAGATTCTGGTGTTGCTGGTCTTATCCTTGTATTTCAATTTAACACCCCAGCGAACATATTCCGGGGTCACGGCCTCCATCTCTGGGATTTCCCGTTGGAGCAGCTGCGCGTCCTCGTCGGTGAGCCGAATCGGGCGACCGATCCCCATTCCTTGGTAAGGCTTGGTAGTACGCTGAGGCCAGAGGATAACGATTCGCTCGCCCATCCCGTGCATACTCTTAATT
>JAUWEO010000106.1 GCA_030608245.1 Candidatus Latescibacterota bacterium | reverse complement strand
TGCTTCACGAACAGGCAGAGTTTGTCGATCTCATTTGCCAAGGCCCACAGGTCTGTGCCCACACTGCTGTGGAGCAGATCCACTGCGTCTTCCGATATCCTTTTCGCCTTTTCTCTCACTTTCTGTTGAATCCAGCCAGGGATTTTATTGTCATAGAGAGGTTTGAATTCCACTGCCCACCCGTTGGTTCTTATTTGACGAAATGGGTCCTTGCGGAAATCTACCTTTTCGGCATCTAATATTAAAGAAGTAGAGAGACCGCTGGCAGTGACTGTGTTAACCAACTCTTTCAGTGTCTTGGAAGGAAGTCTATCGCACTCCTTTACCGCTACCACTCTTCGCTCTGCCATTAAAGGGAATGAAGAAACCGCATCTACTAATATGTCCAGGTTTGCATCGTCGGCGTGGAAGATATCGAGGTTAAAATCCTTAGTGGCAGGGTCTATAATGGCTGGAATCAAGGCAGAGAAGGCCTCTTGACGCTGGAATCCCTCTCCAACCAGCAGGTAGATTGGCAGAAAATCCTTCCGTTTAACCGAAGCAAGCAGATGCTGATAGGTCACTCCTTTCCTCCATCAAGCAAGTCAGGGAGAAGACTTTTTTCATCAGTCTTCCTTGATTGTGCATCCTTTTCCGCAGGCGCATTAGCCTTCCTATACATCTTCACCGCCTCGTCGTGACGCCCTTTTTTATCATATAGAAGTGCTAACTGCCAAAATACACTTCTGTTATCCGGGTCTTTTTCTAACAGTTGTTCAAACACTTTAATAGCCTTCTCGTGTCTCTGTAGCTGGCTGTAGGAAGTGCCAAGGTAGTAATAAGATTTCGCATATCCGGGATCAATAGCCACTGCTTTCTCCAACTCCAAGATTGCCCTTTCGTAGAGTCCCTTTTTATAGAGAGCCATACCCATATTGTAGTGAGCATCAGCGCAGGCGGGGTCAAGCTCTAAGGCCTTTTTGAATTCTTCCTGGGCCGTATCAATCATCCCCATCTCCCAGCAGACTGCCCCCAGATTGTAATGCGCCTCCACATTATTGGGTTGAAGCTTGATCACTTTGTTATACTCGTCTGCTGCCTTTTGATATTCACCCAGCGATTCGTAGACCAGGCCTAACCCGATCCGTGCCTTGAACTCCCGGGGTACCTGGCTCAGAATAGAGTTGTATATCTCTACCGCCTTGAGAGCATTGCCCTCATCGACCTCGGCCCTGGCTTCCTGGAGACGATGTTGCAAATCGGCACCGACTTTCTGTCCAGAGACCCCTAACACTGCTTCCTTGAACTTGGGGTAAGGTTCAAACCGGGGTTCGTCCCTGGGGGGAAGCTGCAACCTCTCTCTGGTAACTGGGTGGACAATTGCCCGGCCTTTCCTGCGCACCACTTTAAACTTCCCAAATCCTCGCAGTTGTAAAAGTTCGTGGTTTTTTAGGGCTTCTTTTATCACCGAGAGCATCGATTCCACCACCCGGGTTACCGTGGTCTTTTTGCATCCCGATAGATCTATAATCTGTCTGATTATCTCTGCCTTTCTCATTATCTCTGCTTCCCTGTTCTTTTGCTGAAGGGATACATTCAGAATTTGCTCCAGTTATGATTTTTCTTCAGAATCCTTTATCTCTTGAAAGTCGGCATCTTCTATCTTTGATTTGTCGATATCTATATTGCGAGGAGATTTTCCCTCTTTGTGGAATTTGGGAATATTTCCTGTTCCTCCCAAAAGAAAGCTGATTGCCTTGTAGAGCAAATAGAAGATCAACCCCCAGAGCAGTATTCTAAAAAACATGTTATCCTAAGTCTCCTTTGAACTTACATCCTCTTTGGTGTTTCCATTCCCAGGAGCCTGAGTCCCTTTCCCAGGACTGTTCTGATGCACCAAACCAGAAGTGCCCTGGCTTTACTGGTCTCCAGATCTTCAGAGAGCACCCGGAAGTGATTGTAAAATCTGTTGCTTGCTTCGCAGAGATCCAGGAGGTAAATGGTCACCACTGAGGGTTCGTATTCATCGGCTGCATGTTTGACGGCCTCCGGAAATCTGCTTAACAACCTGACAATCTCTGTTTCCATATCTGAGTTGAGCAGACTGAGGTTCACATTATCGTCCACCTGGCGGCCGTATTTTCTGAGGACGCTGGAGAACCGGGCGTAGGTGTATTGAACATACGGACCTGTCTGTCCGTTGAAGTTCAACATCCTGTCCCAGGAGAAGTCCACATCTTTCATTCTCTTAGTGCTCAGATCATTGAAGACGATAGCGCCGATTCCCACCTGGGTGGCGATCTCATGTTTATCCTCCAAATCAGGATTTTTCTCTTCTATTATCTTCTCTGTCAGATCAACCGCTTTCTGAAACACCTCCTCTAAGAAGATAACGTTCCCTTTCCGGGTGGACATTCTGCCAGTTCCGAATCTTACCAGACCGAAGGGCACATGCACCAGGTCGTTTGCCCAAGGATAGCCGACCAATTCCAGGACCTTGAATATCTGCCTGAAATAAAGTTTCTGGTCCGCCCCCACTACATAGATCATCTTATCGAAGCCATACGTGTTAAATCTATATATTACTGCAGCGATATCCCGGGTGGCATAGAGGGTTGAGCCGTCGGTTTTGCGCAGCAGACAGGGGGACATTCCGAATCTCTCCAGGTCTACGATCAACGCCCCCTGGCTTTCCTGGGCAAGGCCAGCAGTCTTGAGCTTCGTTATCGTTTCAGGCAGCATCGAGTTATAGAAGCTCTCCCCGGCATAGGAATCGAAGTGGATATTCAGTATGTCGTAGATTCGCCGGAACTCTTTCAGGCTGATGTCTCGGAACCAACGCCAGAGACGGGTGGCCTCCTGCTCGCCGTCCTCTAGCCTTCGAAACCAATCTCTGGCCTCTTCTTCTAATGATTTGTCCTTCTGAGCCTCAGCATGAAACTTCACATAAAGATCATACAGTTGCTGGACTGGTTTTGCCTTTAACTGTTTTTCTTTTCCCCACTTACGGTAAGCCACAATCAGCTTCCCAAACTGGGTTCCCCAGTCGCCTAAGTGGTTGATGCCAATGCAGGTATATCCTAACGACTCGTAAAGCTTACAGATGGAATTTCCGATTACGGTCGATCTGAGATGCCCCACTCCAAAGGGCTTGGCGATATTGGGAGAGGAGAAATCCACCACCACTGTCTTTCCGGCTCCCAGATCCCAATTACCATAGGAATCTGCTTGGGTCCATATCTCTCTTAAAACAAGTGCACTAAATTTAGCTTTATCAATGAAAAAATTGATATATGGACCGGAAACCTCAATCTTTGTGACATATTTCTTTGGTTTTAACCTCTTAGCTAAGTCTTTAGCCTTCGCAGCCGCTGCTTCTGGCGACCTTCTATCCCTTAGAAGAAGAACGCAGTTGAAACTATAATCCCCCAGTTCAGGGCTCGGTGGTGTACCAAGTCCAGCCTTAAGCTCGACCGGGTTTAGACCGGCGTTTTTGAGAATACGGGCAACTTCTTCCCTGACGATTTTTTCAGCATACTGCGTCATATTTAATAAACTCAGGCGTTTGTTGCTTAATCCGTTCTTTTTATCGTTTAGAAACCGCAGTACACCGGAGCCGCGACCCAAGAAAGTAACCGCGGATTACGCGGATTTCACGGATTCCCCAACATAAACCTTGTCAAAAAAAGAGAGTTTCGCGGGTTTGTAGTGCAGAGTAGGCAATCTTCCTGTTTAGTAAAAATATCTGAAAATACGGAAAAGTCAAGCCATTTTTTGGCATTCCTTAGATTACAGGGATTCATGGGTCAAAATAAGTTAGTAGGTGAGAGCAAGAGTCACCGGAGGAGCCAGACATATTTTTGTCTTGCTTTCAGCCGGATATTTAGTTATAATAAATGAAGATTAGGAGGTGATTCGGATGGGTTCCGAGATTTCAAGGCGAAAGTTTCTGGGCGACATAGCGGAAAAAGGGACCTCTCTGGCTTTGATCTCCCCGGTGATGGGCCTAATTCAGCCTTTTGGACAGGCAGAGGCATCGGCTGGCATCGTGGATCATGAGCACATATTCGTGGCCCAGGAGGCGATGCACTATGTGAAGCTGGGGAGACGGGCGGTCAGGTGCGAGCTCTGCCCCTGGGGATGCACAGTAGGAGAAGGACAAAAGGGTCTGTGCAGAGTGAGGAAGAATGTGGACGGAACCTACTATACCTTAGTCTACGCCAATCCCTGCGCTGTCCACGTAGACCCCATAGAGAAGAAGCCCTTCTTCCACTTTCTGCCGGGCACAAGTGCCTTCTCTGTCGCTACTGCCGGATGCAATATTGAATGCAAGTTCTGCCAAAATTGGGATATATCTCAGGTAGGCCCTGAACAGTTAAGAAATGTCTACCTTCCTCCCGAGAGGGCAGCTCAGTTGGCACAGCAGGGTGGGGCAGGGTCGATCGCCTATACCTATTCAGAACCAGTGATTTTTTACGAGTATGTGCTCGATACCTCCAGAGCGGCAAAGAAGCTGGGATTGAGGAATGTGGTTGTCTCCAATGGTTTTATAAATCCCAAGCCTATGGAACAGTGGTGTAAATATTTAGATGCAGTAAAGATCGACCTGAAGGCCTACAGTGAAAGTTACTACCAGAAGATATGCTCCGCCAGATTGCAGCCGGTTCTGGACACTCTGAAGCTTCTGAAACAACTGGGAATGTGGTTCGAGATTGTCTATTTGGTTATCCCGGCCGAGAACGACAGCGACAACGAGTTCAAGGGGGTATGTAATTGGATAGGAGAAAACCTGGGGCCAGATGTGCCGCTTCACTTCTCCCGGTTCTCTCCTGCCTATAAGATGAAGAATTATCCTCCTACTCCGGTGAAGACGCTGGAGAGGGCAAGGAAAATAGCCCGGGATACTGGTTTGAATTATGTCTACATTGGAAATCTGGCGGGCACTGAGGCGGAGAATACCTATTGTCCGAAATGCGGTAAGGTAGTAGTCCGAAGAAAAGGCTACTATGTGTTAGAGGTCAACTTGAAAGAAGGTAAATGTAAGTTCTGTGGTTATGAGATCCCTGGGATTTGGAGATAGGAGCCCATTGGTGACTGGTGAAGGGTCGAAATCAGTGATAAAAGAGTGACAAATTTCATAACGGAGGAGGAGGATGGAGCAGCCCAAACTTGATGATCTTTGCATCAATACCCTCAGAATGCTGACGGTTGATGCTGTGGAGAGAGCAAATTCTGGGCATCCCGGAATGCCTATGGGGACCGCGGCCATAGCCTATGTTCTGTGGACAAAGTTTTTACGCCACAACCCCCGAAATCCCCTCTGGCCTGACAGAGACAGATTTGTTCTCTCTGCTGGCCATGGTTCAACCCTGCTTTACGGGCTTCTTTACCTGAGCGGATATGATATCTCCCTCGACGATATAAAAAACTTCCGCCAGTGGGGAAGCAAAACACCAGGACATCCTGAATATGACATCTCTTCAGGGATTGAGACTACCACCGGACCTCTGGGACAGGGGTTTGGAACGGGAGTAGGGATGGCTATAGCCCAGCGATATCTTGCTGAATACTTCAACCGCCCGGGCTATTCATTGTTCGATTATCACATCTATGCGATCGTGAGTGATGGGGATCTGATGGAAGGGGTCTCCTCAGAAGCCGCCTCCTTAGCCGGTCACCTTAAACTGGGCAAGATCATCTATATCTACGATGACAATCACATCACCATTGAAGGTCCTACCGAACTGGCATTCAGCGAAGATGTAGGAAAAAGATTTACGGCACTGGGATGGCATGTGCAGGATGTAGACGGATGCGACCTTGGGGGGATTGGTAAAGCGATAGTGAAGGCCCAAGAAGAGCAAGAAAAACCCTCACTCATTGTGGCCCGGACCCACATCGCCTACGGCAGTCCCAACAAACAGGATACTGCTGCGTCCCACGGAGCGCCACTTGGCTCTGAAGAGGTTAAACTCACCAAGCAGAATCTGAGCTGGCCCCAGGAACCAGACTTTTATGTACCCCAAGAGGTTTTGCTTCACTTCCGCAAGGCCATCGAGCGGGGGGAAGGATGCGAAAAAGAGTGGCAAAAACTGTTCGAGGCATATCGCGGAAAATTTCCAGAACTGGCCCAGCAGTGGCAGATGTTCTCTGAAAGAAAATTCATAAGCGGTTGGAAAGAGAAAATTCCCACTTTTGAAGGGGCAGACACCCCTGTGGCCACCCGAAGCGCTTCGGGCAAGGTGTTAAATGCCATAGCTCCTTACATCCCCAATCTCATCGGGGGCTCGGCCGATCTCGCTCCTTCAACCAATACCTATCTCAAAGACCTGGGAGATTTCGGGACTGACCACCAGGGAAGGAATTTTCACTTCGGCATAAGAGAACATGCTATGGGGTCAATATTAAACGGCATAGCTTTAAGCCAGGCGTTGATCCCTTACGGGGGAACTTTCCTGGTCTTTTCCGACTATATGCGACCGGCCATAAGATTGGCTGCGATGATGAAACTCC
>JAUWEO010000229.1 GCA_030608245.1 Candidatus Latescibacterota bacterium | reverse complement strand
GCACTCTGGACCTGCTTCCCCGGGTCAACCAGGTCTCCGCTTATTATCAGAAAAACAGGATAAACACAAAGGAGTACAGATTCTTCCAGCCCACTCCCCAGACCCTCTGGGGATACAAATTGGGTATGGAGGTCTCCTCTGGGATGGCCATAGTGTGGCATACTCAGTACACTTACACCGAGGATATGGAGGGGAAGATTCAAACACAGAAGTTCGTGAACATCGAGACGACGATGACATTTTAGGGAACCGATGTTCTGGGCTCATCTGACAGGTGTGTTCGAAATCCTTGCCGGTGCACTTCTGGATTTCATCTATCCGCCCTATTGCTGTCTTTGTCGATCCCGGCTGCAACAAGGCGAGAAGGTAGTCTGCGAGGATTGCTGGGGAGAGGTGAAGCCTCTTGGGGGCCCTTTTTGCCCTAACTGTGGGTACCCGGTCGAGCCTGACGCTGATGGGTGTCCGATGTGCCGACAGAGAGGCTGGAGCTTCCAGCGGGTGAAGATACTGACTGATTTCGAGCCGGCAGTGCAGCAGCTGATTCATCTGCTGAAATACAGAGGGAAAAGGAGCGTGGGGACAAGACTGGGGGTGATGCTTGGCCAAACTCTGCGAAGCCGCCCCCGGTGGCAGAAAGCCGATCTGATTATCCCGGTTCCCCTCCACAAGAGCCGCCTGAGAGAACGAGGATACAACCAGAGTTTTCTGATTGGCAAGGCCCTGAGCGAGGAGCTCCAAAAGCCGCTGAGGCCGGAGTTACTGGTGCGGAGGCGAAGCACCCGTTCACAGACCAAACTGAATGTAACCGAAAGGATAGAGAATGTGTCCGGAGCCTTTCGGGTAAATCACCCTGAACAGCTTGATGACAAGCGGATAATCTTGGTGGACGATATCATCACTACTGGGGCGACAGCAGATGCCTGCAGCCGCAGCCTGCTGAACGCCGGGGCTAAAGAGGTACTGGTGGCGGCTGTAGCCGCCCCGATTTACCCATAGCAGAAAATGATAGTTGTTTGCGAGTCGATTAATCAAAGGAGCTATGCAAAAAATCAGCGGGGTTATCTTCGATCTGGGAGATACTCTGATGTATCTGGACGGCGATCCGGAGGAGATTGCCCGTCGAGAGACAGCAGAGCTGGGGTCATTTTTGAACAGCAGTGGACTTAACATAGACAGGGCGGTCTTCAGCAGGGCCTTCCTCCGGCAGAGAACCCTCTTCTCTCAGAAAGCGGAGAAAGAACGGGTAGAGTATCCGGCGACTGAGACATTGAAAGAGGTCCTGGTCCAGTTTGGCTATAACAATGTGAATCAAGAACTTATCACAGAGGGGGTGGCCGTATTCTTCTCCTGTGAGGAGAGACTCGGGCGAGCATATCCGGATGCCTGTACCACTTTACAGCGGTTATCCGCGGCGGGCTGCCTGCTGGGATTGGTTTCCAACGCCAGCGATGATGGGTTAATCCAGCGACTGGTAGATAAGCTGGACTTCCGCCGCTGGCTCCGGCCGGTTATCTCTTCTGCTGGGGTGGGCATCCGCAAACCCGACCCCACAATCTTCCGGATGGTGTTGAGCCAATGGGGATTTCCTCCGCAGCAGGCGCTTATGGTGGGCGATCGCCTGGAGTTCGACATCCTGGGAGCCAGACTCACCGGGATGCACAGTGTGCTGATCAGCAAAGATGAACACCCCGACCAGCCTGACCGAAGCAGCGAAATCACTGCCGACGCCCGAATAGAACAGCTCTCTGAGCTGCCGGAGATAATTGCCACTCTCTGAGTTAATCACTATCCTTCTGGTGTTTCAAAACAGTTTTCTTTATTCTGATTCGTCAAAAAGCCATCGAAAGATCGATCAATTCAATTTAAGTGGCGTAAGACAAGGAGTCAGACATGGAGAGAAGTGAAGATTGGATGGATGAAGCGGAAGGGGATATAGAGCATGCCAAAAGTGATTTGGAGCAGGGCTTTTACAATTGGGCGTGCTTTTCTGCTCAACAGGCTGCGGAAAAGGCAGCGAGAGCCGTCTTTCAGAAGATGGGTGCAGAAGCCTGGGGCCATTCTGTTGCCGATCTACTCAAGGAGTTATCCCGAAAACATCCTGTTTCGGATGAACTTATGAACGCAGCTCTGGAACTGGATAAAGCGTATTTCCCTACAAGATATCCTAATGCGCATCCTTCCGGTTCCCCGAGGAGCAGATATACAAAGGAAGAAGCAAGGAGGCTTATCCAATATGCCGAGGGAATCTCCAGGTTCTGTTCGGGTGTTTTATCCCAGGTTCAATAAGGAAGAAATTATCCAGGCCATACGGGGGAGGCTATCGGACCTCAGTGATCGACTTCCTCTTACGCTCATCATTTTATTCGGTTCGTATGCCAAGGGCAACTACACGGTGGCAAGTGATGTAGACCTCCTTGTGGTATATGAGGGCCGGAAAAGGGAGGAGGCGTTTGCAACGGTTAAAAGGACTCTTGATATTCCGCGTCTCGAGCCCCATGTGTATTCACGAACAGAATATGAGGCGATACGCAAAACAATCAATAAGATGATCAGGGGTGGTATTATCCTCTTTCGGCTCGAAGACGCTGATAAAGGAGTTACAGTTGCTGTTTGATTTCTCATAGCTGATCCTTTCGTAAACTGTCATGCCCCTTTGGGGCACCACGAAGTATGAAAATAAGGTTACTTTCGGAGTCCAGAACCTCCCGCAGGTTTGGAACCTGCGGGAGGTTGGTATCATTTTATCCCCTCCCCGCAGGGGAGGGGAAATGTGACTTCTTACGAATCAATCATAACTTAGTCATCCTGAAGCTCAAATTCGTGGAAACTGGAACAGGGGTTATTGATGTCCGAGTTCGATAACAAGGTTGTCTTTCTAACCCCGCCTGTCTCACTCAAACAAAGATACGGTAACTTGGCTGGAGCTGGGAGCT
>JAUWEO010000001.1 GCA_030608245.1 Candidatus Latescibacterota bacterium | reverse complement strand
CTTTTGACTGAATAACTTAATGATATCAATAACCGGCTGTATGAGAGGAGGACCACACCGCCAGTGAATTCTAGCCATTATTTTTCTGGATAAACCCAGAAAGAATATTCCGACGATAAGTGCCAGAAGTGGGGAGAAAATTATCTCTACAACATTCATCACCATATACCCCATTTGATTTGAACGAAAATCAGCGATGCCAGGAACAGCACTATATACATTACATAATGACCTACGTCTCCGGTATAAACGTGTCGTATTCCACCACACAGTTTCTGGGTGCCTCTTGCAAGCTTCATGTAAAACTCATCTATGAAATCTCTTAGATAAGGCGAGATCATTCGATATAGAGGATTGTAGAAATCAACCGTATAATGGTATTTCTCCTTGGGGACATATGCTCCGGCAGCGTAGTTGTCATCTTGAGCAATGGGTGCCGCTTTCGGTCCCGCCCTAAAAATCAGCCAGACAATAAGACCAACCGCCAGAATGGCGGCAAAGATGTTTATGGTGTTCAATGCCCCGGTCTCTGAGGCAATTCCCCAGATGTTTATATTTAAGGACTCAAGGCCAAAGGAAGTCGTAATAGAATTTATGACCTTGAGGGGAATGCCGGGAAGAATGCCGAAGAGAATAATAATCAGGCTCAATATAATTATTGGAAATTGCATGTTGAAAGGAGCCTTTTCCACGTTCCTATATTTTTCAGGAAGCTGTCCCAAGAACATGTTGTGCAGAAATTTATAAAGGGAAAGAATAGTTCCCCAAGTTCCTATCAAGGCAGCAAAGGCCAAGAAAGGATGCCCTTGAAGAATTAAGCTCTTATAGATTAGCCACTTGGAGACAAACCCATTGGTCAAGGGAAGCCCGATTAATCCACAAGCACCTACCAAAGCCCCGATAAAAGTGATGGGCATCCTCTTGATAAGTCCACCCAGAGAATTCAAATCTCGGATTCCCTTAGTTCGGTATTCGACTGCTCCCACTACTAAAAACAGAAGCGCTATATATGAAGGATGGTTAACAATGTGAAATGTACCCCCAGTTACTCCCAAACTGGTCCCTAAGGCAACCCCCAGAACCATATATCCTCCTTGTCCAACTCCATGCCAGGCCAACAATCTTTTGGAATCATTTTGAAGCATAGCAATAAATGTGGGGATTACTATATTGATAGCCCCTATCCAGGCAAGAATGTAATGGAAATTATCCCGTCCTAAACCAAGAAAAAGTTTCGATCCTACTATCACAAAGAAAAAGAGAAGAAAGCCGTACATTCCCATCCTGACCAATATCCCGGAAAGCACAGCAGAAAATGGAGATGGCGCTTCTGAATGAGCATCGGGAAGCCAGGTATGAAATGGAAGCACTGCGTTTTTGATTCCGAAAGCAATAGAGAAAACGATCAAAATGAATAAAATGTAGCCAGAAGAGGCAGAGGCTACGAAGGGAGCAACCTCTGAAATACTCAAAGTTCCATAATTGGCGTAGAGTGATAACATTCCGATGAGCATAGCTACAGAACCGACAATGGACATAATGATGTATTTCATCCCTGCAGCCAAAGCAGGTCCTCGGTTGTAACTTATGAGCAGAAATGCGCTCCACGACATGATCTCCCAGAAGATGTAGAAGGAAACCAAATCACCCGATAGCACAATCCCCAACATGCCCGCATTTACCAGAAGCATCATCAAATAATAAAAGTCGGTTTTTTCTCTTCCTTTCATATAGCTTAAAGAGAAAATGATAGAAAGGGCTCCCACAACGGCTATGGCAATAGCAAAAAACCACGAAAGCATATTCAATCTTAAAAGAAGGGGCAAGCCCAAAAATCCTAGATAAAAAGTCTCCTCCGAGGGCTTCCCATAAAGGTAAGCTACAATGGCTGCCAGAGCACAGGAAATAAAGACAGCAAAGAAATTGCGCACCCCGGAAGAGAGCTTCCCTAAAAGATACGTGAGAAATGCGCCGCCAAAGGCAATGATAAGTAAAAGCTCTAAACTCATCCTAACACCCCTTTGATATACCCGATTCTATTCAGGAGTTCTGAAGCCGCCGAGTTTAAGATATCGGTTACGAGCCTGGGATATACCCCTATAACGATGATCAGTATCATCAGGATACCTATAGGGATTAAAGCAGCGATAGGCGCTTCCTCTCTCTTATTAGGACTAACCCTTTTCCCCTTAAAATACAGAGTCTGTATCACTCGGAAGAAATAAGCCCCTTCAATGACTGTGCCTAAGAGGACAAGCGCAATAAGCACGGTGAACAAGACCTCTTCTTTAGCTAAGGCAGCCCGAACGATCAGAAATTTACTGGGAAATCCTACGAAAGGGGGCAGCCCCACGAGGGAGAACGCTCCGATGGTAAAGGCCAAGGAAGTAAAGGGCATCCTCTTACCCATTCCATCCAAAGTAGAAATATCCATAGAGCCGGTGCGGTAGATCATATAGCCTACCGCTAAGAAAAGTAATGCCTTGCTCAAAGAATGAGAGATGATTTGGAATAGACCGCCAACCACTCCGTACGAGGTGGCGATTCCCAGCGCAAAGACGATCAATCCTATCTGCCCTATACTGGAGTAAGCCAGAAGCCTTTTGATATTTTTTTGGCTAAAAGCGGACATCTCCCCCACAAGAAGGGTTAAAAGTCCTAAGAGCACCAGAAATAGGAAAATGCTTGAGGCGCCAAATACGGTGAAAATAACCCGGGCCACCGCATAGATACCTACTTCTATGGCTATACCGGACAAAATGGCGCTAATAGAGGATGGTGCAGATGAATGAGCATCGGGCAACCAGGCGTTTAATGGGAATATAGCTCCCTCTATTCCCAATCCGGTAATCAATAAAACCAACGGGACAAACACCGATATCGGGCTAACCGAATCTATATTTCTGGCAATATCGGCCATATTCAGGGTCCCGAAAAGACCGTAAAGCAGGGCCACCCCTATAAGCACAAGACTTGAGCCAATAGCCCCTTGAATGAGATATTTTACCGCCGATTCAATCCCAGCCCTATTCCCTAAGTAAGCTACCAGAGCATAGGAGGAGATGCAAAGAATCTCAAAGAAGACAAACAGGTTAAATATATCTCCAGTGAGGACAACACCTGTGGCTCCGGTAAGAAGTAAGAGATAAAGCATATGGTACTTCTCGGTAGCCCCCTCTTTTATATAATCCAAGGCATAGATGGAAACTAAAAAACCTACTAAAGCAATGATAGCGGAAAACAGAACGCCCACTGGCCCGGCTACCAGATTAATACAGAAAGGAGGTGGAAAACCGCCTATGGAGACAACAATCGGTTGTTCTAATACCTTAGGGATGAGTGATAAGGAAACAATGAGGTTAAATAACATCGCCACCGGTGGGATGTATTTCTCTAACTTTTGCGAAATAAACCCAAATAGAGGGATCGCAAAAGCCAAACCTAAAGGCACAGCAATCAGAAGTACGGGGTTTACCATCTTTGTTCCTTTATCTTACGAAGATTAAGTGTGCCATAATGCTGATATAACCTAATAGCCAAGGAAAGGGCCAACGCTAAGACTGCCACTCCGATAACAATAGCCGTCAGTACCAGCGCCTGGGGTACGGGGTCGACCATACGGGCGGCCTCTATTTCAGGTGTTGAGAAGATGGGAGCCGTTCCCCCCTTAATATACCCAATGGAGATAAGAAATAAATTTACCCCGGTCTCCATAATGCTAAGGCCGATAATAACCTTGATAAGGTTATGCTTAACCAGGACGATATAAAGCCCGATGAATATGAGTCCAAAGGCACCGATATAATAAATGTAGTGATTCAGAAAACTCATTCGCTTTCCTCTATCAGGTTATCAATAATACCGGCCAACTCTGAACCCACCTTAACTCCAATAACAATATAGAGAATAGGGATAATGCCCGCACTAAAAAGAAAATTGGGGATCCCCTTAGGGAGAAAATTCATCAAAAAATAGCCGCCCACGGCTAAACCAACCAGTCCCACTATTACAAAGATCAATCCCCCCAAAGATTCTGCAAGTTTACTCCCTCTCTCACTTATCCTTCTTTCCCGGCAACCCAAATAAGTCAAAACAAAGGCAGAGGCGACGATTGCCCCCCCTTGAAATCCTCCCCCAGGGGTAAGATGACCATGGACAAAGATATAAGCACCAAAAAGAAGAATAAGCGGAAACAGAAATCTGCAGCCGGTATAGAGAACTAAACTGGCTGGCTCTATTTTTCTCTCAGGTTTTTTTCTTCTGCCAGTCGTCAGCACTGCACCCAAACCAATAGCCGCGATAAATAAGACCGTAACCTCACCTAAGGTATCAAAAGCACGATAATTCACCACCACGGAAGTGACAATATTGGTAGCCCCAGTTTCTTCGACCCCTTTATCAATATAGTATCTGCCTACTTTTGTCTTAGGCGTGCCAAAAGGAATCTTCGCCAGGGATAGGGTGATGCCTAAGGCTATTATCCCTAATAAGAGGATACTAATTATCCTTCTCATTCCTCGAACCTCTTTGTTCTTCTTATGGCGATAATAAACACAACGGTAACCAGTGCTGCCCCGATAGCTGCTTCCGCCATGGCTACATCCGGTGCTTGAAGGAGATAAAAAAGGATAGCTG
The DNA here is from genome assembly GCA_030608245.1 of Candidatus Latescibacterota bacterium. Taxonomy (GTDB): domain Bacteria; phylum Latescibacterota; class MVCY01; order MVCY01; family MVCY01; genus MVCY01. Next base: position 23,025 of record JAUWEO010000001.1, on the reverse strand, counting down.
CTATCAGACTAACCAAAGCCGCAGCAATGACAGCGCTTATCAGATCCTTAAAAATAGAGGCGGCAATTGCTGCTATAAGCATCAAAAGCACCAAAAGGAAAACAAAAATCATCCTTTCTCCTCATATTCCTCAAATTCTCTGGTCTTATCCACCACACTTCTATCACACAAGGGGACTCCACTCTTACGAGAAGCTCTGGCTATGGCGTGGCTCGGGATGGGATTGGTTACAAGAATAAATACAGCAATAAGTAAAGCTTTCCAGAACCAAGCTGGCTGCATTATCCCCACTCCGATAATGGTGAGAAAAGCTCCCAGGGTAGTGCATTTTGTTCCTGCCTGAACCCGGTTATATACATCAGGCAATCTAAGTATTCCAAGATTTCCTAAAAAGAGAAATATAGTTCCAATTCCGGTAATAATTACCCCAAATAAATGCATTTAAATTCCCCTTTCCAGAAATCTGGCCAGAGCGACTAATCCGACAAAAGATATCATGGAATAAACCAAAGAAACATCCAAGTAAACATATCTCTCGAAGATAAAGCCTAACAGAACGAGTAAAGCGACGATAGTTGTGGTAACCGTATCCACCGCCACCGCTCTATCCGAAGCAGTAGGACCTTTCAACATACGCAAAAAACACAGGATGAGACCTGCCCCTATGATGGCAAGAAAAATGATCAGCGTTCCATTCATCTTATTTCGCTTTCCTCAGTTTCGCTACGGCAAATTGAGCGGCATTTACAAGCTGATAAGCCATTGGTGAGGCAGTGAGCATAGGGTGCGTTCCCATCTGAAAAGTACACACCTCATCTGCTCTCATCTTATGCTGGATAAGAGCACCAATGAAATTTATTTTCTCACCGACTGTCGCTCCACCGTAGACCTGTCCACCTATAAGTAAGCCGGTATCCCTCTCAAATATCAGCTTTATGCCTAACTCCTTGGCGCCAGGTATACCACCAGGATGTTTATCCGGAGCGGCGGCTTCGCCCACTACAACATCTATGCCCATCTCCTTTGCCGCTCTTTCGGTCAGCCCCGCAGACCCCACAGCAAGGTCACCGAAACAGGTGGAAAATATACCTATAGCACACTCAACCCTCCGCCGAATCCCAAACAGGTTTGCTCCAGCTATCCTGGCTTCAGTAGTGCCCATTGAGGCTAATCTAACAGCTATGGGTGAACCACTGAGATAACATCTCTTTGCTGTACAATCACCGGCTGCAAAGATGTTCTCATCACTCGTCCTCATAAAACCGTCAACCTGTATACCATCTTTTTCGTCAACCTCTAACCCGCTATTTAAGGCAAGCTCAACATTGGGTCTTACCCCTATCCCCAAAATCACCAGATCTGCTTTAAGTTTTTGACCATTCTCCAGTTCCACGTATTGAACACTTTCCTCACCCAGCAGGGCTTTCGCTTTTCTGCCAGACAGAATCTTTATGCCTCTCTCAGACAGCTTTTTCTCCACACGGGTACATATCTCTTCGTCGCAGGCCAGAAGTAAACAGCGAGGGAGAAGTTCCACCACTGTTACATTTAAGTTACCCCTTTTATTAAACTCATCGGCAAATTCTAATCCGATGAAACCTCCACCGATGACAGCGACATCCTCGGCTTTATCCAAGGCCTGTGACAATTTCTGCAGGTATTCCATATCCTTCTTTGCGGTAAAGACGTTACCCAGATCAACACCGGGCAATGGGGGAACTAAAGGCAAGGAACCCGTCGCCATGACCATCCTGTCGTAACTGAGGGTCTCATGATTAATTGTGGTGAGGGTCTTGGCAGCCTTGTTTATAGAAGTGACCTCATCCACAATCAGATCAATGTCGTTGTTCGAAAGCGCGGTATCAGGAATCAGATTCTTCTCCGGGGAACCAAGCGTGCCGAAGATATAGGGTATACCGCATGGGACTAAAACCTTTTCCTCTCGACGAATAAGGGTAATCTCGGCCTCCGGATGGTACCTTCTTGCCGTGATGCCTGCAGTGATACCACCAGGCCCTCCACCTACCACAACGATTCTCCTCTGCATGACTCACACCTCCAGTAATCTTATTTTCATTTGGCTAATGTAGATTTCGGGCGAATATCACCCTCAGATATCTCTCGAACCTTTCCCCTATGATTTTTGTGGCCTCATCTATATCTTCTGTCTTCACATTTATCCAATGCACAAGAATCTTATCCCTCAGAATATCCAGAGTAAATGTTCCCGGCGTCAAAGTAATAGAATTGGCCAGAATCATTTTCGCGATGTCAGACTTAAGTTCAGTTTTGATGAGCACAATCCCAGGTTTTATGGGCATCTTGGGATGAATAATCCGGTAGGCGACATCAAAGTTGGCTTTTATTATTTCCTTTAAAAGGACAATCACATAGACAATGAAAAAGGCAAACCTTTTCAAGGTCAAAGGAGGAAGCCCTAATCTGAGATAGGATTCATTAAAAAACAAGGCTAAAACAAGACTTATAAAAATACCACTAAACAGCTCCTGCCTGTTAAAAGTCGAAGTGAGGCACAGCCATATTAAAACCAGGAATAGAAAGAGATAAAGAAAACTCTTAGCTCTATTTTTTATAGACATCTTTATGTTATCTCCATACTTTCTGTTACTTATCTCTCAGTTAATTTCTTCAATACTTCTCTTATATCAATCTTTGCTGGGCAGGCCAAGATGCAGCGTCCACAGCCAGTGCAGGCATATACGTCAGCTACCTTGGGAAAGAAATCAAATTTCTTCTCAAACCTGTTTCTCAATCTCATCCACAATTCTGGACGAGGGTTGGCACCTCCCGCAACCCTGGCAAAGTCCTTTATCATACATGAATCCCAGATACGCAACCGCGCCATGTGTTCTTCGTCCTTCTGGTCATACAACAGAAAACAGTGGCAGGTGGGGCAGATAGCATTACACGCCCCGCATTCGACGCAAGTTTCTGCCTCATTTTTCCAAATGTCAGATTCAAATTTCTTTTCTATGGCACCGTTGAGCGCATCTTGATGGGGAATATCATTCTTTTCAATATTCTCTTCTACCTCTCCGGCAACCCTCGCTCTCTGCTCTTCTCTTTCAGAAATCAATTTCTCCTTGACATCTTCAAAAAGGGAAGAATTCTTCTCAACGAGCGTCTGGCCTCTGGGAGAGCCGACATCGACAATATAGCCTTCTGTTACTTGAGAAAGATTAATATCGAAATTTTCTTGGGGGTAGGGTTTAACATCCAGGGAGAGACAAAAGCATGTATCTATGGTGCAGGTACAGTCTGCAGATATGATGAGGTTTTCTTCGCGTAGCTTCATATAGAAGGGGTCTTGGTAATCGTGATCTTTGAATACATAATCCTGAACTTTGAACCCCTTTAAATCGCAGGCCTTTACGCCCACAATGGCAAAAGGTTTATCATGAGAATGAGGGATATCGGGTTTGAAATCTTCGGCGACTATCTCTCTTGCAGGTGTGAAAAAGGCCTTCAGAGGCTCAAACGGTCTTATCTCACCAATGACAATGTCATCTGTGAATGTGGTATATCTGTCATAAAAACGCTGCTCGCCCTTCTTAACGGGCAAATAGACTTGGTAATCTTTCTTGAGAATCTCCAGTAGCTGGACAAGATTGTTTTTAGAGATATAATTCATATAAACGCTACTTGTGACTTGGAACCACCTGTCTTTTGTATTTAACCTTACACAGCGAAGATAACAACTTATACTCTATTTCGTGAAAAGTTTCACAAAATATCTCAAAAATTATCACTGGCTGAGAAACCAACTGAGGGTTTCCAGCTCAGTGGTCACATCCACATCTTGCAGCTTCACATCGTCGGGAACTTCTATTTTGCAGGGGGAGAAATTGAGAATAGCCTTGACTCCCGAGCCAACAAGTCGATCTGCCACCTCCTGCGCTGCATACTGGGGCACGGCAATAACTCCTATCTTTACATCTTTTTGCTTTATTGTCTCGGGCAGACGATCTATATCTAATATCGCCACATTAGCCCATCTGGTGCCGGCCTTTTTAGGATCTTTGTCAAAGATGGCAACGATCTTAAATCCTCGTCTTCTAAATCCCGAGTACGAAAACAGGGCCGCTCCCAGATTACCTGCTCCCACCAGAACCACCGGCCATTCTTTGTTCAACCCTAAAACCTTCTCCAAAGTGGAAGCGAGCTTCTTTACATTATATCCTACGCCGGCTAACCCAAATTGTCCTAAATAAGAAAGATCACGACGCACCTGCGGAGCAGTCAGATGCAACGCCTGGGCTATTTGAGAGGAGGTAACTAAGTAAACACCCTCTTGTCCTACTTGCTTGAGGTATCGCAGATAGAGAGAAAACCTACTAACTACCCTATCCGGAAATCTACCTTTTTCTCTCCAACTCCCCATTTATGCAGTAAAATCAACAACTAATAAGGGTGCCAATCGGCTGCTGAAAAACGTTTCGTCAAATATAATGCACCTTTCTCTGTTCCGCAAGAAAAAAATCGCTCTCTGATGAATTTTTTTTGGGAAAAGAGAGAATCTACCTGGTCGCGTTTACCACTATTGGGATTTTCTTGAAGTTACAAATAAGGCTTGACAAAAACTCCCTGGGTGGGTTATATTATTGAAACTCTCGAACAAGAAATTCCTAACTTAATTGCTTAAATTTTAATCCTCTAAGGAGATTTGATGCCCCAGATTATCAGCTTAGGAGAGGCCCTGATCGATTTTGTCTCCCTGCAGACCGGAGTGGAGGTAAAGGATGCCCCGGGGTTTCTGAGGGCAGCCGGTGGGGCTCCAGCTAATCTGGCTGCTGCTCTGGGTAAATTGGGCGTGGATGCTGGGTTTATCGGCAAGGTCGGCGATGATCCCTTTGGTCATTTTCTCCAAGAAACCTTAGCCAGCAATGGGGTAGATACCTCTCAGCTGCTCTTTGAAAAAAGTGCCCGTACCGCCTTAGCCTTCGTTTCCCTTCGCTCAGATGGCGAAAGAAGCTTCTCTTTCTATCGCCATCCCAGCGCCGATATACTCCTGAATCCAAAAGAGATAGACGAAAATTATCTCGGCAGTGCCCGGATCTTCCACTTCGGCTCTATCTCCCTCATCTCTGAGCCTTCCCGTTCTGCCACCCTGAAGGCAATTGAATACGCAAATCGCCACGATCTGGTCGTCTCCTACGATCCTAACCTCCGGCTCAACCTTTGGGAAAACCCCGAACAGGCCAGAAGAGAGATAGAGAAGACGCTTCCTCTGGCTCACATTGTGAAGGTGAACGAGGAAGAGCTTGCGTTTCTTACCGATACAGAAGATTTACTGGAGGGAAGCAACAGACTCCGGCAAGCAGGACCGCTAATGGTGGTGGTAACCTTAGGAAAAGAGGGATGCTTTTTCTCTGACAAGAAAGCACAACTGAAAGTAGATGGAGTCAAGGTAGAAGCCATAGATACCACCGGAGCCGGTGATGCCTTCGCGGCTGCTCTGCTTTGGAAATTGTTAGATTGCCTCCCAGAAGGAGAGGGATTGGAACAGGTTCCCCTGGAAAAGATGCGCGGGATTCTGGAGTTAGCCAACAAAGCAGGGGCGATCACCACCACCCGGAAAGGCGCTATCCCTGCCTTGCCCACCTTGGCTCAACTTAATGAATGAGTATTTGATCCGCTCGTAAACGCTCATGCCGACGGGGTCGGCATCACGAAAGATGAAAACAGCGTCCAGAACCTCCCGCAGGTTCCAAACCTGCGGGAGGTTGGTATCATCTTCGGAGTAAATTATGACAGACTTTACAAGTGAGAGATTGACTGAACTCTTTTCCCGGTTTGATTCTGTGCGGGTGTTGGTTCTGGGAGATCTGATGCTGGATGAATACCTGTGGGGAGAGGTGAGAAGGATCTCTCCCGAGGCTCCCGTGCCAGTAGTGGAGGTAACCTCAGAATCCACAGGCTTGGGGGGAGCAGCCAATGTTGCCCGCAATATAAGCTGTCTGGGGGCTATTCCCATCCCGGTGGGAGTAGTTGGAGAAGACAGCGGTGGTCGGAAGCTTTTGGAAAAGATGGAGCAAATGGATTTATCCACCGCTGGGGTGTTTGTAGACCACTCCCGTTCCACAACAGTTAAAACCAGAGTGATCGCCCGCCACCAACATGTGGTCAGGGCAGACAGAGAGATTACCCGTCCTGTGGACGCCTCCATTGCCCGTCGCATAGTTGATTTTATCGCCGAACAGATCAAACAAGCAGACGCCTTGCTCATCGAAGATTACAACAAGGGGGTGATCACCGGCGGTGTGTTGACCCAGGTTATCCCCTTGATCCAGGGAAAGCCGTGTACCGCTGATCCTAAGTTTCACAATTTCTTTGATTTCAAGAAAGTCACTCTGTTCAAGCCCAATCAGGAGGAGGTGGAGGCGGCTTTCGGCATCAAGATCGCTTCAGAGGCGGAGCTTCTGGAGGCAGGCCGCAGATTGCTGGAACAATTAGAGTGCGAGTATGTCCTGCTCACCCGGGGTTCCAAAGGGATGTCGTTATTTGCAACCGAGGGTGGTATGGCTTCTATCCCTACGGTAGCAAGAGAGGTTTTCGATGTCTCTGGTGCTGGTGACACGGTGATCGCCACCCTGACGGTGGCAATGGCCGCTGGTGCAACGGTGAAAGAAGCGGCTACTCTGGCAAACCATGCAGCCGGGGCCGTGGTGGGGCAGGTAGGTGTAGTGCCGGTTACCCGGGAGATGATCGAGGATTCCATTTTCAACTTAGACACGAAGATTTGAACACCGAAAAACACCGAAAGGTACTGAATACCATATTAAATTGTTTTTCAATGTGTTCGGGAGCACTTGCAGTCGCTATAAGTTGGGTTGAGCAACGAAACCCAACCTAATGAAACGTCACCATCATTTTTCCGGTTGTTTCAGCGTTGATTCGGTGTTTTTCTTGAATTTGTCTTTAACTCCATAGAAAGGGGAGACTAAGATGCACTCTCTCTTGTTCCGAGTAGGTCCCTTTGCCATTCGCTCTTACGGATTGATGCTTGCCCTGGCCTTTTTCTTTGGGCTGTGGCTGGCGGTAAAGCGCGCCCAGAGGGTGGGGGTCGAACCCAGTCAAATGATGGATATGTCAGTATGGGGCATTGTTACAGGCATCATCGGGGCAAGATTGACCTATGTGGCGTTTCACTGGGGCCAGTACTCGGATAACCCGATCTCTATCATCAATCCCTTCGGCCCTGAGGGATTCGGCATATCCGGCCTGATACTTTACGGCGGATTGATCCCTGCTTTGGCAGTGGGGTTTCTCTATATCCGGCGACACAGACTCCCTTTCTGGAGAACGGCAGACGCCTTCGCCCCCTCTATTGCCTCGGGGATATTTCTGGTGCGGATGGGCTGTTTTTTAAACGGCTGCTGTTTTGGAAAACCCTCTCAGCTTCCTTGGGCGATGGGTTTCCCCCCCGACAGTCCAGCTGGCTTTGTCTTCCCCCACACCCCCATCCATCCCACCCAGCTCTATTCCTCCGCCTATGGGCTGATAATCTTTGGACTTCTGCTCTTCTTAGAGAGGTTTAAGAAGTTCGACGGCTTCACCTTCTGGCTGCTGCTTGCCTCCTATGCAGTAGCTCGTTTTGTAGTTGATTCTGCGCGCTATTACGAAAATAGCATGATATTATTTAAGATCGGGAAAGTCCCGGTGCTCTTTAATCAGGGTGTGTGCGTGCTGCTGTTTGTGTTGGCGGTGGCAATGCTTCTTGTTCTGCCAAAAAGATTCACTCACTCGTAAATTCTCCCCCAGGGACTCTGGCAAGAACTGTTGGCCGACTTTATCTGCTATGAAACATCACCTGCAAATACCCCTGCTGGTTCTCCTCTGCCTGGTGCTCTCCTCAACTGATCTTCATGCCCAATACTATTTCGGTAAAAACAAAGTCCGCTATACAGATTTCGACTGGCAGAGGATGACCACCCCTCACTTTCACATCTATTTCTATCCTGAGGAAAGACGGATTGCGGAGATAGGAGCAAGATTGGCAGAGGAAAGCTACACTCTCTTAGAACGAAAGCTTACCTATACCCTCCACCGCCGGATTCCCCTCATCTTCTACAGCTCATCTATTCACTTCCAGCAGACCAATACCATTCCTGCCCTCCTGCCCGAAGATGTGGGCGGATTTATGGAGTTTGCCAAAGGACGCGTGGTCATCCCCTACACCGGCTCGGTTGCAGAGTTTAAGCATGTAATCCGTCATGAATTAGTCCACGTCTTCACTTGCGAGAAGTTAAAAACAATAACGGCGAAACATCGCATTTATAATTTTTACCTCCCACCTCTCTGGTTTAACGAGGGGCTGGCCGAATACTGGTCCCAGGGGTGGGATTCTACTGCCGATATGGTGATAAGAGATGCCCTCTACTCCGGGACTCTGGTCTCTATCCAGGATATGGCCCTAATAGAGGGCTCGTTCAAGATGTACAAAGAGGGGCAGAGTATTCTCAAATACATTGCTGAAAAATACGGAGAAGACAAAATATCCCTCATTTTTGAGAACTGGTGGCGCAGTGAGGATTTTGAGTCTGTCTTTCGTTCGGCCACCGGAGTGAGTCTGAAAAAGCTGAACGAAGAGTGGCGATATTGGCTCCAGAAGCAGTATTTCCCCCGAATGGGCACCGCCGAGGCGGTAAGCGAAATCGCCACCAAACTCACCCACACGGGGATGAATCTACAACCCGTAATTGTAACCTCCCCTGTCGACAGTACTGCAGAAAGTTTTTTGTTTATTTCCAATCGGATGGGTTATTTCAACATCTGTCGACAGGGATTTTCCCAACCCGGAGCGGAAAAAATCATCAAAGGGGAACGCACTGCAGAATTCGAGTCCTTTCACCCCCAACACAGCCGACTCTCTGTGAATCGCCAACAGGTATTGGCCTTTGTCTCCAGAAGGGGAGAACGAGATGCCCTCTATCTGTGGGATATCAGCCGGCACCGATTGATCAGAAAATTCGCCTTTGAGCCCTTGTTATCCCTGTTCTCTCCCAGTTGGTCACCAGACGGAGAACAACTGGCTTTTTGCGCACAAGATACTCAGGGCGTAAGTGATCTCTACATCCTTTCGGTGAAAGACGGTGGACTCCAGAAACTAACCAACGACCTCTACAGCGAGCGGGAACCCAGTTGGTTCCCCGACGGGCAGCAGGTCGTGTTCAGCTCGGACAGAAATAGGCCCCCGGAACATGGATATTACAACCTGTTTATCTATCAGCTCTCCACTGGAGAGATAAAACCTCTGACCTGGGGCAGACACAATGATCTCTCCCCTGCCTGGTCTCCTGATGGTTTAGAATTGGCCTTCTCTTCCGACCGCGATGGGGGCTTCAATCTCTACCTCCTGGACGAAAACCTGGAGTGCAAAAGGATTACCAATATCTTAACCGGGGCCTTCTCCCCCTGCTGGTTTCCTGATGGCAAGCAACTGTTATTCTGCGCCTTTGAGAAAGGCAGTTTTCAAATCTACCGATTCTCTCTTCCCCAACAGCTAACAGTGGTAGAGCCCACCGAGCCGGAAACTACAGGAGAACACTGGACATTTTCCGGGACAGGGGAAAACTGTGTTCAAAGAGTGGTTCCATACCAACGCAAGTTCAGCCTCGATTTGGCCCAGAGTGTAATCGCCTACGACCCAGAATTAGGACCGGTGGGCGGCCTGGGAGTGGCAGTAACTGATATGCTGGGAGATCACCACTACTACTTCTTTTTGTCCAATACCGCGGGAACAAGAAGAGACCTGCTTAGAAACATGAATATCGCCGTAGTCAAGGCAGACCTTACGCGTCGCTGGAGTAAAACCTTGGGCGTCTTTCACTTGGCTGGATATAGTCTCGCCTCGGCTAACTGGATTCACTACCGTCGCTACGGCGGGTTTTTCACTCTCAGCTACCCCTTTTCAAAATTCACCCGTCTGCAGACAGACCTTGTCTTTCGCCACTGTGAGGGCGAAGAGTTCTTCGGCGGGCTGGATCCGGAAGGGGGATTGCTTTTCTCCACCTACATCGGCTACACCAAAGACAACAGCCTTTGGGGCACCGTAGGCCCTATCGACGGAGAAAGATACAACCTCACCTTAGGACAAACTGTTGATATCGAACACCACCGAATTCACTACTTCAGCCTCCTCGCAGATTGGCGCCGTTATCTTAGACTCTCCAGAAGAAATACCCTGGCCTTAAAGTTGTTTGCCAGATCAAGTCACGGCAGACGACCACAACGCTTTTTCAGCGGGGGAAGCTGGAGTTTCCGTGGCTATCGGCTCAATTCCATCGGAGGACACCATCTGTTGCTGTTGAGCGGCGAGTTGAGGTATCCGCTGATTGACCAGCTATTGATCAAATTCCCCTGGATTAGACTTTGGCTGAGGGATATCCGAGGGACACTTTTTGTTGACATCGGAAACGGTTGGGACAATGCCGCCCAGATGCGCCAACAAGGACTGCTGGGAAGTCTCGGTATAGGGGCCCGTTTGAGGCTCTCTCATTTCGTGGTCCTCAGGTTGGACTTCAGCAGACAGACCGATTTCCGCTCTCTGAGCAAAAACACCCGTTCAGAGTTTTCCTTCGGGTGGGATTTTTAGCTCAGGGAGATGACTCCTCTCTACTAATCGGCCGATAATTGGCCGACGAGCTTCATGAAAAGGCAAGTCCTCAAAATTCTGTTAGTTGTGGTCTCAGTTGTTCTGCCCTGCTGTTCCCATCGCTTTATGTTTCCAGGGCTTCGGATAAGAGAGAACGACTGGCCCTGTTTTCGTGGGGATCTTGGGGCAACAGGATACGCCCCTGAAGGAGTAGAGCCGCCACTTGGACTCAAATGGAGATTTAAGGCGGTAACAGCCGTGGAGATCTCTCCTCTTGCAGTGGGAGGAAAAATCGTTATTGGAGCTCTCAACGGAAAGTTGTATGCTATAGATGAACAGACAGGCCGAGCTGAAGGAAGCTATAAATTTGAGGGAAAGATCTGCTCTGCCCCGGCGGTAGGAGATGGCATCTTGTTCCTTCCCCTTCTGGGCGGGAAGCACTCTCTGCTGGCACTTGACTTGGCCAAGGGAAGTCTTCGGTGGAGGAAAAATCTGGGGGAGATCTTTCTATCCTCTCCTTGTGTGGCTGGCAACCGGGTCTTTGTGGGAACAGAGCAGGGTAAAATAGTCGCTCTGAACGCAGACACCGGCAGAGAACTTTGGTCTTTTGGCACCGAGGGACAAATCCACTGCTCCCCTACTGTTTCCGACAGCCTGCTTTACTTCGGCTCTGACGACAACTGTCTGTATGCCGTCTCTATCTTTGATGGCAGACTAAAATGGCAGCAGAAACTGGATGCCAGCATTTATTCTGCCCCAGCAATAGGCCAGGACTATGTTTATTTAGGCACTGTGGGGGGAAGTTTCTACTGCCTTGACCGCCTTTCTGGTGAGCCTCGTTGGAGTTTCACTGCTCAGGGAGGTATCTACTGCTCCCCGGCACTGGGTGAGGGAAAGGTCTACTTCGGCGCCACTGACCGGTCTCTCTATGCCCTCGCCAGCCGGGACGGGAAGCTGCTGTGGAGCTTTCAAACCAAGGGAGTTATCCGGTCCTCGCCAGTGTTGACGCAATCGACTGTCTATTTCGGATCTCAGGACTGTTTTTTCTATGCTGTCGATGCCAAAACGGGCAAATCAAGATGGAAACATAAGACTAATGGAGCCATTAACTCCTCTCCCGCAATCACTTCCAGGGGAGTGTATATTGGCTCCGATGATGGGTATCTCTATGCATTTCAGGCTGAAATAAGCCCTGATTCGAAAAACACACTGAAACAACCAAAGAACAGTACGAAATAGCCCAACCGGATTATTTTCCGAAACAACTGTGAATTTCAAAATATCGTTTGACATATTCTCAATTAAGTTTTCGTAAAGCAACTCTACGATCCATGATTGAAAGTTGTTTCGGTGTTTTTCAGTGTTCAATTCTCTAAACATAGACAGAACGAAAGGCTGACAGAAAAGGAAGGCAATGGAAGACTCCTATGTCGATTTACACATCCACACCACCTGCTCAGATGGGATAGGCCGGCCGGAGGAAATACCCGGTCTGGCTGAGAAGGCCGGACTCAAGGCAGTCGCCATCACCGACCACGATACCGTCCGGGCGATCGAGAGAGCCCTGCAGGCCGCTTCGCCATTGAATATAGAGGTCATCCCCGGCGTTGAACTGAGCACAATGCTGAACGACAGCGAGATTCACATTTTAGGATATTTTATGGATTGGCAGAACAGAGCCTTCGGGGAAAAAATGAGGGAATTGAAGGAGGGACGTCTGTTTCGAGCAGAGAAGATGGTCGCTCGGCTGAAGAAATTGGGAATAAATTTGCACTTAGATCAGGTTCTCCAGATTGCGGGGGAGGGAGTAGTGGGCAGACCCCACATTGCCGATGCCTTGGTTAGGGAAGGGGTAGTCTCTTCCTACAGTGAAGCGTTCAACAGATACATTGGACAGAACGGGCCTGCCTATGTGTCCAAGCGCTTGCTCTCCCCGGTTGAGGCCATAGATCTGATTGGGAGGGCCGGAGGGGTGCCGGTATTGGCTCATCCTGCCACAATGCACAAAGATGAGTTTATCCCCCTGTTGGTGAAGTGGGGCCTTAAGGGCATCGAGACTATTCACCCTATGCATACACCACAGCTTATCCGACATTATAAGGAGATATCTCAAAGGTACAACCTGGTCTGCACGGGGGGATCAGATTATCATGGTAAGGCTAGGTTACTCAGTGGAATAGGTAAGTATAAAGTCACTTATCAGACGGTGGAAACTCTCAAAAGGCTTTCCTCTTTCATAGATGATTCACTTCAGTTTTTCTCATCTTCCTCCACTTCTTGTAGGAACGAGTAAAAGAGGGAATACTATATCACTCGCGCAACAAGGTATCCATACTGCTAAAAACAAAAAGAAAAAGATAGCGACAATTACAATCCAATTCACTGTTAGACCTAAGGCCATGATGATATGAAATAATGATGCCCAGGTGCTGATTAACACATGTCCGGAATGGGGAAATTTAGTTGACGGTCTAAAAAAACCGATTGCAATACCCAAAAATGCTGCAGGATTTGTTAGCAATGGTTCCTCAATGAACCCTATATGAATCCCTCTATTCGGTAGATTAAGTATTAATTCGCCCAGATAAGGAATTATTGAATCGCTCAATGTAGCTATCCCAATTGAACCAATATAACCAATCACAATGGCCGTCAAGACTTTGCACTCAGGCTTGTGTAGTTTGTAGATTGCTGTGGTGACAATTGCACTTAAGGCCACATGGGTTGGATGCAAGACGTAAAAAATGGTTGGAGAAGCCTGGGAAGCTTGGACAAGCATATTGCCAAGTATTACTATAACCATCACAACAATCCCCGTAATCGCTCCCAAAGCAGTGAAGGGAACATGCTTTTTGAGTTCACTTAGTATTTGCCTGCCCATTTTCCCCTCTTGTGTCGAAATCCTTTAATACAAATTAGCCTATGGGTATTGTATCTAATCATCTTCTGTGATCTTTATCCCTGATCACCAGGGAAGACTGGGACTAATTGAAGGCTATTTTCAATATAACCTCCTGACGAATTTTTGTCAATACTGTGTTTGAGAAGCGCCCGGGCACTCCGGTGGGTCAGCTTGTCTCAGCCAAGTTTTTTGACAGTTCGCGAGATAACTCTACTAAAATAATACAGAAAGACCGATAGCCGTTGAGACGTTGGTCTCGATAAAAAAGGAAAACTATCAAACCAGGGAAATAAGCAAAAAATTTCACTGAGGTTTGTATTTTGAGGTTGACAAATGTCTGCTTAATAGTTATTGTATGAAATCGACATTCTAATGAGTGGAACCAGGTGCCTCGCAAGAGGAGAATAGGGGAAGACGGTGAAAGTCCGTCACGGCCCCGCCACTGTAATCGGCCGATAAGGCTGCCGCAGAATGCCACTGCCTGTTAAGGGTGGGAAGGCGCGGCAGAATTGGTCGTAAGTCAGGAGACCTGCCTGGTTTCGGTTTGCATCAGAAGCCTCCGAGGGGAGGTGGCGACCGTATTGCCAATGGCCCCAACCTTTCAATTCAGGAGGTTGGGGATTTTTTTTGACCTAAGGATCGTTGATTCGTAAAAAATCTAACGCAGAGACGCAAAGGCGCAGAGAGAAAATAAGAGATATAATTATCTGATTATTAAGAAAGATTCTCTTTCTTTGCGTCTTAGCGTCTTTGCGTTGAAAAAAAACGGCTGGGATTTCCTAGCAAAGAAACAAGGATGCGAGAGATGATCTCGGGATTAGGCAAACAAGGAAAACACCTTTTGTGGTTTGCTATGTTGGTCTCGCTATTCCCCACCATCTGCTTCTCTTCCGAACCGGGGCAAATCACAGGCCAGGTGACCGACACCTCCACAGGCCAACCTCTGGCAGGAGTACCTGTATGGATCGAACCCCTGAAGATAGGGACAACCACAGACTCCTCAGGGAGATTTGCCATCGGAAAAGTGCCTCCTGGTACTTACCAGCTTCACGGACACATAATCGGTTACAGCCTGGTCTGCAAAAAACTCAAGCTAAAAACCGCAGAGACAGTTGAGATCTCTCTAACTATGGAGCCAGTGAGTTTCCGCCTGAAAGATGTGGTGGTGATTTCCGAAAAAGAAAAGATCTCTGAGGCAGAACACTCCCAGGCCTTTGTCGCCGTGATCAGGGCAGAGGAGTTTGAAGACAAATCTGTCTCCTTGCCTGAGGTGCTTGCCGGAACCGCCGGAGTCCAGATCAAGACCTTAGGGGGGCTAGGCAGCTACAGCACCGTCTCTGTCCGGGGGACCTCAGCTCAACAGGTGAGAGTGTACTTAGATGGCGTGCCCTTGAACAGCGCCTTAGGGGGAGGGGTTAACCTGGGTAATATCCCCCTCTCCAATGTGGAGCGGATTGAAGTCTACAAAGGAACAATCCCGGCGAAGTTCGGCGGAAGCGGCTTGGGCGGGGTGGTACATATCGTCACCAAAAGAATGAAAGCCAGGATCGGAGGCTACGGATTGAACAGTGGCACCTTCGGAACCAGACAGAGCAGTGTATTCTTTTCGGGGAGACATAGAGATTTCAACTACTTGACAGCAATAGACTATACTAAGAGCGATAATGATTTCCCCTTTTTAGACGACAACGGGACACGCTACAACAAGGCAGACGACCAGTGGAGACGGCGACAGAACAACGGATTCCAATCAGCCAACTTCGTTGGCAAGATCCTCTGGAGATTCTCTGGTCGGGCAGAATTCTCTGTAAATAACAACTTCTGCTGGTCCTCCAAGGGGATCCCAGGCAGGGGGAGTTTCCAGTCCAGATTCGCCCGACTTAAGGTGACCCAGAATCTGACCGAAGTCTCTTTCTTGAGGCGGGGATTCCCAAAGTATGGATGGACCTTTGCTTTGAAAGGATTTAACACCTACTACGCCAACGATTATCGCGACTTAGAAGCCGAGGTAGGCCTCGGCAAACAGGATAGCCACAATGTCACCCAAACCTACGGTGGAAAAATATCCCTAAAATCCATAGTAGGACAGTATCAGGTATGGTCGTTATTGCTCAAATGGAAGCAAGAACGATTTCTCCCCTCTGATCGACTGCACCACGAGCACCTGTTTGAAAGCAAGCGGTGGAGCTATTCACTGGCAGCTGAAGATGAGATCGTTCTGCTCAGAGAAAAACTGAGCTGTATTTTTTCACTGCGCAAAGAAAGCTACCAAAGCCGCTTCTACGGCGATTACACCCATGGGCACTGGGTGAAAGCTCCGGCCAGAAAACGAGAGTATCGATTTCTCAGCCATCGACTGGGGGTTAAATACAAGACCCTCACCTGGCTGACAATAAAGGGCAATATCGGGAAATACTACCGTGTCCCCTCTTTCTACGAACTCTTTGGTGACAAAGGGGCAACGATCGGAAATACGGGTCTGGAACCAGAGCGGGGACTCAGCCGGGACATAGGGTTCAGGGTCACCATTGGACACATTGGGAAGATACAAGAAACTGCTCTGGAGATAGCGTATTTCGACAACCGTATGGATAATCTGATTCAGTTTATCCAACACTCACAGATGACCTCCAGACCCGAGAACATCGGCAAGGCACATATACAAGGGCTGGAAATCACAGGGGGAACGAACATTTTAGGGCATCTAAGAATCGAGGGAAACTTCACCTACCAGCAGGCCTTGAATCGCTCTGATCTTTACGGGGGGATTTACTACGATAAGCTGCTGCCCAATAAAGCCAAGAGGGAAACCAGCGTTCGGGGAACAGTTTTCTCTGGAGATCATGGGGAGATATTCTACGATTATTCGTACACTGATAAGAACTTCCACGACCTGTACAACAAGGTGCCCATCGAGAGGCGGGTCATTCACAGCATCGGCTTCACGGTGGTGTGTCCCTGGCGGAGGCAACTGAAAGGCACCTTACAGGCCAAAAATCTTACCGACACGCAGGTAGCCGACCTGTGGGGATATCCGCTGCCAGGAAGGTCGTACTATGTTACTGTTTCCGGAGCATTCTAAGACTAGGGTTTCCCAGAATTACCTTTCTACTTAATGAGAAAGGAGGTGAAAAGAGAGGGAACACAGCATGGAGTCCAATCAGGTTGGGCCGGCCGGGCCTCTGGGGAAAACTGCCGCCGACGGTTTCCAGCTATAAATGAAAGGGTTACAATTAAGGAGGAGAAAACTATGCTTAAAACTAAGATATTGAAGATATTCTTCGCTGCGATATTGGTCTTGGGCATCTCAGTAATCGGTCAGGAGGTTATCGCAGAGCAGATGGCCGTGATCACTACAACCGATTATTCCAGCGGAAACCTGGCAAGCATTAGCGAAGGAGAAACTACCGCCGCAATCGATCTGCTGCCTATCCACAGCGACAACGCAGTCACTGCCTATGAAGGCTATATGTATGTGATCGAGCGCAAAGGCGCCGATGACATCATCAAGCTGGACCCCGACAACTTGGGCGAAAGCGGGATAATTTACCAGAAGTCTATGGGCAACGACTCTAATCCCCATGATATCGCCTTTGTGAGCGAGCACAAGGCCTATGTCTCACGCTATGACGACACAGCCCTGTGGGTTATCGATCCTTCCACAGGTGATAAGATCGGAGAGGTTGATTTGTCAGGCTTTGTCGCCTACGCCGGCACAGACAGCGCCGAGGCAGTCCCTCAGATGTCATCGATGGCCATTGCTGGGGGGAAACTCTATGTAACCTGCCAGAGATTAAAAGGATGGGGACCAGGTGACCTAAGCCTCATCATAATAATAGATATAACCAGCGACAGTGTAGTCAAAACTATCGAGCTGGAGCGGAAAAATCCCTGCGATATGGCCCTGTTTGGTGGGAAACTCTATGTAGCCTGCACAGGCAGTTGGTGGGACCCCACAGACGGAGGCATTGAGGTGATCGACACTGCCACGGATACCAACCAGGGGGTTCTGATCGGCGAAACGGACCTGGAAGGAAACCTCTCCGGGGTGGCGATGGTCTCAGCATCCAAAGGCTATGTCTTAGTGATGGGGACATGGCCCAATACACTGGTGAAACCGTTTAACCCTGTGGATGGAAGCCTCGGGAACCCACTGGCAGAGGTTAGCTCGGCGGCAAATGTCGCAGTCAGCGGGATCGGAAAACTGTATGTTGCCGACCGCTCGACAGAACACCCCGGGATTTACATCTACGACACGTTTGACGACCACCTGATCGCAGGTCCTATCTCCACCGGACTTCCTCCCAACTCAATTGCCTTTGTGGGCGAAGCAACCACTGACGTGGCCGAACAGACAAGCCCGGAACTGACGCCTCTAGGCAGCTCATTGGGACAGAATTATCCCAATCCGTTCAACGCCTCCACGGTCATCCCATATCAGATCAGCGGAACGGAAGAGTCGTTCCTTCGGCTGGAGGTCTACGACCTGCTGGGCCGGCGGGTGAAAACCCTGGTATGCCAGCAGCAAGACCCAGGAACCCACCTCGCCATCTGGGACGGCCGAGACCTTTCAGGAGAGCCGGTCTCCAGTGGTATGTATGTCATCAAACTGGAGGTAGACGGAAGCACTAAGACAGTAAAGGCAACGCTGCTGAAATAATGAGATTTCGTATCTATAGCTGGAAGCCAACAGGCTGCAGTTTCCCCAGAGGCCTGAGGACATATATCGGACAGTTCATGAAAGGACAGCCCTCAGGGGAACTAAAGACCCTGGAGGCGATGTGCTCAGGGCAATACGATATCATTGTCCTGGACGAAGTCACAGTAGCCCTGCGCTTTGGACTATTGACGGTTGAAGCGCTGGTGGACTTAATCAACCTGAAACCTGAGACCGTGGAGCTGGTGATCACTGGACGGTATGCTCCTAGGCAGATCGTCGAGCGGGCAGATCTGGTGACAGAGATGCAGGAGGTGAAGCATTACTACCAGAATGGAGTCGGAGCCAGAGAGGGAATTGAACAATAATAGTCACGGAGGAAGCCTCAGGGTAGCGGCTCTGGAGTTCGGACTACCTGAAAGTACGTTCTTAGATTTTAGTGCCAACATCAATCCGCTGGGGCCCCCATCCCCTGTAGAGAAAGGATTAAAAAGGCATCTGCGGTCTATCGTTCATTATCCGGACCCTCAATGCTCCGATCTGGTGGAAAAGCTTTCAACCCACCACCAGATTGATCCGGAGACCGTTCTCATCGGAAACGGTGTGTCAGGATTGATCTATCTGGGCCTGTAACCACTATTTTCACCTATGACTACTCAGAGATATTCAAAAATCCTTATAGATTTAAAAAAGAAGCTGAAGGAGGCTGTAGCAAAGCATGAAGCCGAAGGAATCCTTTTCTCCGGAGGCCTGGATTCCAGCATCCTCGCTTCGCTTTCTCCCCAGGTCTCTCTGTTCACCGTTTCCCTGGGTTCCTACGGCGAGGATTCGGAGTATGCACGCCTGACTGCCACTTATCTGGGAATGGAACATCCTTCTGTGAGGGTGGAAATCCAGAAGGCCCTTGAGGCCATCCCCCAGGTGATTAGGATCTTAAGGACCTTTGATCCGGCCATTCCCAACGATCTGGCTACTTATTTTGCCCTCCAACTGGCAAAAGAAAAAGGGGCATCCTCGGTTATGACAGGGGATGGTGCAGATGAGCTCTTCTGCGGATATTCTTATATGTTCGATCTTGACCTTAAATCCTATCTTCCCCGCTTAGCTAAAAGGATGCGTTTCAACTCCGTCTCCTTGGGTAAAACATTAGGGATTAGCACAGAACAGCCGTTTCTGGATGAAGAGTTCGTAGAATTCGCTCTGGGAATAGAACCAGCCCTGAAAGTGGTGAGAGAAGAGGGGAAAACCTGGGGCAAGTGGATATTGAGAAAGTCATTCGAGGGGAATTTGCCACACCAGATTCTCTGGCAGGAGAAAAGACCCATTGAGTTGGGATCCGGTTTCAGTACTCTAAGAGGGACTATCGAGTCTGAGATATCCGACGAGGAATTCCAGAGGAAGCAAAAGAACTATTCGATAAGGTTTCTAAACCGGGAGCATCTTTATTACTATGAGGTTTATAAAAAGGTAGTGGGAGAAATACCCTCTCCTCAAGGGGAAGAATTGGAGTGTCCTTTCTGTGGTGCGGGTATGGACAAGCGAGCACTTCACTGTCGCATCTGCGGAAGAACTAAAGAGGATCTGTCGTCATATCGTCCTGGAGGTCTAGTAGGATGCGAAAATCTATAGGGTTAGTTTTGATACCAATATTGGTGATTAGCTCTCCAAGTGGAGGCTTCTGCTTCCCAATAAAAGCAACGGACGACTTACGAAGGGAGACAGAACTGCTCAATCCCCCACAAAGGATAATCTCTTTAGGCCCTGCAATAACCGAAGAGCTTTATCTCCTGGGTGTGGAGGATAGACTTGTGGCTAACACCAAATACTGCCAGAGCCCTCCTGAGGCGAAGAAAAAGCAGAAGATAGGAACAGTGATTAAGGTTGATGTGGAAAAAATTGTAAGCCTCAAACCAGATTTAGTTCTGGCTACCTCTTTGACCGATTCCAAACAGGTGGAGAAACTGCGAAGTTTAGGCATAAAGGTGACAGAACTTTCCCAGACCCAGAATTTTTCCCAAATCTGTCAAATTTTCCTCCAGTTAGGTGAGCTCGTAAGTGAACAAGAAAAAGCCCGGGATATAGTAAGAAGGGCAACAGAGCAGATAGAGCGGGTGAGAACTGTAATTGAGAGGCTGCCCAAGCCCAATGTCTTCATGCAAGTAGGGGCCAATCCGTTGTTTACTGTTATTGAGAATTCTTTCATAAATGAACTGATCGAACTGGCTGGGGGGATCAATATTGCCCGGGGAACGACAAGCGGACTTTACAGCCGAGAGAAGGTCATCAGACAAAACCCAGACATAATTCTTATTGTCACCATGGGAGTGGTCGGTGAACAAGAAAAGGAAATGTGGCAGAGATTTAAAACCATGAATGCAGTGAAGAACAACAATATCCATATCGTTGATTCCGATAAGGTTTGTAGCCCCACCCCCCTCAGTTTTGTCGAGACCCTGGAAGAATTCGCTGATATTTTTCATCCTGAGATAACAGGTAAAATTGCGCCAAACACACCGCCAAGGGAATAGCAGGAGACATAGGTGAATAAGAGACTTCTTCGCTGGCTGCTGTGGATATTGATTCTGACCGGCATTCTTTCCGTAGTAGCTGCGTTTTCGCTGTGTGTGGGCTCAGTCCGCATCCCATTTAGAGAAATTATCTCTTTATTTCATCGAGAAGGTAGTAATATCGAACATAGTATCGTTTTCGGCATTCGCTTGCCCCGCATCTTATTAGGTCTCGCGGTAGGTGGTGCCTTGAGCATCGCCGGGGTTATCCTGCAGGGAATGTTTCGTAACCCCCTGGTTGAACCTTATACTTTAGGTATCTCCGGGGGAGCTGCACTGGGCGTATGTCTCAGTATTCTGTTGCGATTAACCAACACCTTGGGGATTCTCGCTCTTCCAGCAAGTGGATTCCTGGGGGCGATCACCGTCATCTTTGCCGTTTACATGATGAGCTTGAAAAAAGGGCTGTTAAGAATCCAGGGGCTTTTGCTCACCGGAGTAATGATAAGCTTTATCTGTTCCTCTTTAATCATGCTTATTATGGCTGTTTCCCGCATTGAAGATCTCCACGGCATTATCTTCTGGACAATGGGCTCCCTGGAAACATCCCAATGGTTTCTTATAAAAATAGCCCTGGCGATTTCTCTCATTGGATTGATTATCTCCTACCTTTTCTCCATAGACCTCAACGCCTTTTCCTTAGGAGAAGAGGAGGCGCTCCATCTTGGTGTAAATATAGAAAGGTCCAAGAGATTGCTTTTTATCCTGGCATCTTTACTCACTGGCTGTAGTGTGGCGGTGGCGGGCATAATTGGATTCGTAGGTCTGGTAGTCCCACATTTTATGCGTATGCTTGTAGGATCAGATCACAGGATTCTGCTCGTCGCCTCCTATCTGTCCGGAGCGGCTTTTCTTATTCTCTGTGATACCCTGGCCAGGACGATTATCGCTCCGATGGAGTTGCCGGTAGGTGTGGTTACGGGCATTATTGGGGGAATTCTTTTCGTATACGCTTTGACCAGACGCCAGCTCATCCCTTTAGGAGACAAATAGTGCTTCAAGTAGACAACCTGTCCTGCGGTTACGATTCAAAATTTGTTCTCCAGAACATCAACTTTAAAATAGGCGATGGAGAGCTCCTGGGCGTAATCGGCCCCAATGGATCAGGGAAAACCACTTTGCTTAAAGCCATAACCAAGGTGCTCAAACCTCAAAAGGGCAGGATGGTTTTTGACGGAAAAGAGATCAGTCAAATGGGGTTTAAAGAGCTTGCCCAAAAGGTGGCCTTTGTTCCTCAGTCCTCCGCTGCAGGGATGAATATGACGGTAGAGGAATTCGTGCTTTTGGGAAGAATTCCCCACCGCAGGCAATTCCAATTTTTAGAGACCGAAGGTGACCAGCAGGTGGCTGAACAGGCAATGGCCTTAGCCGGCGTTCTCGAACTCAGGGAACGGTTCCTTTCTGAGTTGAGCGGAGGCGAGAGACAATTGGCAACTATCGCTCGTGCCCTTGCTCAAGAACCTCAATTGCTTCTGTTAGATGAACCTACCGCCCATCTGGATATCGGCCATCAGGTTAAGGTTCTCGACTTGGTGAGAAAACTAAACCACGAAAACAGCCTTACCATAGTTATAGTCCTTCACGATTTGAATCTGGCAAGCCTATACTGCGATACTCTGATTTTGTTGAAAGAAGGGAAAATCCACTCAATCGGCACCCCGGAGGAGATTCTCACCTATCCTGTGATCGAAGAGGTTTACAGAACCCCTGTGGTCGTGAAAACAAATCCAGTTGTGTCAAAACCGCTTATCTGTTTGGTACCGGAAGCCATATTGAAGGCCAAGAGTAACCAACTCAACAGAACTGATAAAGGTTAAGATCAACTCCTAAGAAGCGGCTCAGGCAATACCGTCGATGTCTTGAAGGAGTCATACCAATGGAACCTGGCAAGCGTTACCTGATATTAGGGGGAGTACGAAGCGGCAAGAGCTCCTATGCCTTAAATTCGGCAAATCGGTTGGGCGGCAAGAAACTCTTTGTGGCCACTGCGGAAGCACGAGATCAAGAGATGAAAAACAGAATCGCTGAACACCGGACCCGCAGAGGGCCCGACTGGGAGACAGTTGAAGAACCCATCCACATTGCCCAACTGCTGGAACAAAAGGCCAAAAACTACGAGGTGATCCTAATAGATTGTCTCACCCTGTGGTTGTCCAATCTAATCCTGAAATATGAAGAGAAAAAGATGACGCAGTTATTGGACGATTTCACGATGGTGTTGAGCCAAATCAAGGGGTGTCATGTGGTCCTGGTGTCTAATGAGGTAGGAATGGGCATTGTGCCC
>JAUWEO010000270.1 GCA_030608245.1 Candidatus Latescibacterota bacterium | reverse complement strand
GGAATATTCGTTAACTATCAGATTGATTCTCACAAACTTCGGGGAGAATTTTCTCACCGCCCCCTGGTTCCTCTGGAATTGTTGCTACGACTGCAATTAGGTAAGGATTGGGAAGCGCAAAAAAGAACCAGGGCAACTTGGATTTCTCTCATCCCAGGATTCTCTTATCGCCTCAGAGGAAAGGGCAAATTCTGGACTCAACTGGATTATGCGAATGTCCACAGTAACAAGACTACTCTGATATATCAGATGGCGGAAGGAAAAAGAAAGGGAACTAACCTTCGCTGGAATACTAACTTTGACTACCGGCTCAGTCAGTATGGTTCTTTCTCTCTTGCTTACTATGGCAGAAAACAGCCGGAAAGAGAGACCGTCCACTCTCTGAAAGCGGAGATGAGGGCCTATTTCTAATACGGATCGGCAAATTTAGGTGATTATCCTGAGTTTGTTAAACCAATAATAAATTTAGAGTCCAACTCAAATATCAAATACCAAAGCTCAAATGCCAAAGGAAATCTTCACCCCGTGGGATAGAAAAGTTTATCCAACGGGGCAAGAATGACGGAAATGCAAATCCGTTGACATTTAGACTTCGACCTTGGACAGGGGTTCTCTTTTGGGCATTTGGATTTTGAGCTTGATTTGACATTTGGTCTTCGATATTTGAAATTAACAACAAAGACTTTCATGGAGGTGCGTGATGTTTATGAAGATCTTAATGACATTACAATGTCTTTTTCTCTGCTGTGCCCTGGGAGCTGAAGCGCAACCTAAGTACAATATCCAGCGCTATCTGAATATTCGTTGGGCGAGTCGGCCCAGCTTCTCCCCGGATGGCAGCCAGCTTGCCTTCCTTACCAACATCACCGGCACAGCTCAGGTCTGGCGGATTAGTACCCAGAGTGGGTGGCCGAATCAGCTCACCTTTTTTGATGACCGGGTGAGGTTCGTCAGATGGTCTCCCACTGATGAGCTGCTGGTCTTTGGAAAAGATGTGGGGGGCAACGAGAGGACACAGCTTTATCTGATGCCCTCCGATGGCAGAGAGATCACCGATCTTTCACAGGCCCCTCAGGCTATCCACGACTTCGGCGGCTGGTCTCACGACGGTCGGTGGATTGCCTTCTCCTCCAACCGGCGCGACCCCGCCTTCTTTGATGTTTACGTCCAAAATATGAAAAACAAAGAGATTGAGCTCATCTACCAGCAAGACGGCAGCAACTTCGCTGCCGGTTGGTCGCCTGATGATCGATATCTCCTTGTCTGGCGGCTCAATTCCAGCTTTGATCAAGACCTGTTTCTGCTCGAGGTGAAGACCCAGAAGGCAGTGCACCTTACGCCTCACCAGGGACTGGTGCGCTATTCTGACCTCAATTGGGCACCAGACAGCAATGGCCTGTACTTGACCACCGACCAGGGGCGGGATTTTATGAACATAGCTTATCTGGATACAAAATCGCAAAGGTTAACCTACCTGGAAAATGATCGCTGGGATGTGGACGGACTTACTGTCTCCCAGAATGGGCGGCTTATGGCCTATACACTGAATGTTGATGGCTACTCTGAGTTGAAGATGAAAGAGCTTTCTGCCGGTGGACGGTCGCTGCCCTCTCCTCCTTTGCCGACAGGAATCGTGGGAAGATTGACATTCTCCAAACAAGGCGAAAAATTGACCTTTGTCTTCTCTGGCCCTCGGTACAATACCGATATCTGGGTCTGGGACCTTAAAAAGGAGAATTTGACCCAGGCCACCCACAGTTCGAGGGCGGGCATTCCTCAACAGAGTTTCACCGGGCCTCAACTCATCCATTATAACACATTTGATGGGCGAAAAATACCTGCTTTTCTCTATCTTCCCCAGAGGAGCGGTAGGGTTGCGGTGATTGTCTATATACATGGTGGACCGGAGTCTCAGGAGAAGTCCTGGTTTGATTCTATCTTCCAATACTTCCTCAACCGAGGATACGCAGTGTTTGCCCCAAATGTGCGAGGAAGCACCGGATATGGCAAGGCCTACACTCACTTAGATGATGTCGA
>JAUWEO010000114.1 GCA_030608245.1 Candidatus Latescibacterota bacterium | reverse complement strand
TTCAATACCCACTCTAATATCCGGAACAGCATATCCGGCTACCTCTCTGATCGAGGCGATGAGGTTATCCCACTGGCGGGTGAAGTTTATCTGGAATGGGTAGTCGAATCCATCGGACCCAAGCCAAAGTCCTATGCTGGGGCTTTCCAGCTCTCGGGCTACATCCACTGCCCTTTTGCCCTCAGCAATTGCCTCTGTTCGTAACTTCTTCTCACAACTGGCAAATGCTCCCAGTTTCCACCTCTTATCTCCCCAGACATTAGTATTGACATTGGAACAGGCTAATTTTTTATCTTCGATGCGTCTTTTCAACTCCTAGGTACTTATCTGATCGGTGTCGCTCTGGTGACACTCGACGGCTGCCAAGTCGGGCACCTTCGCAGCCGCTTCGATCTGGTCTACGACTGTACTTGGCTCGGCATACCCAGCGGGACAGAACCTGTCCACTGGATTGGCAAACACCCACAATCCAGCAGAGAATTTTAATTCCATCGATTCTTCTCCTCTTGTAAAGGCAGTCCCTTCGGGCTTGAGCCCCTCAGGGCGAAGCCTATGAGTCTGCCCCAATCAGGGCGCACACACAGGTGTGCCCCTACAGAAAACCATTAGTTGCTTTGGTGTTCATTTGAGGTTTTTCAAATCTGGGTTTAAGCCAACTAAGGTCCTTAATTTTCTGACCTCTGATTGCCGTAAAGGGCGCCACCGGCCAGGGGGAAGATCGGCTACTCGAATACCTGCAAACGCTGTTCGCCAGAGCCTCTTTATCCGATGCCCCACTGTCTGGCACATCTTCTTCACCTGCCTTTTTCTCCCCTCCTGCAGTTTAATCTCCACTAAGGCATCCTCGGCAGTTACTTTCACCAGTCTCACCTGGGCAGGAGAGCTCACCCAGTTGTCAACCCGCACCCCTCGGGAAAGCCTCTCCAGAGCCTCCTTGGCAGGCACTCCTTCCACCAAAGCCAGAGAGGTCTTCGGGACCTGGTAACGAGGATGAGAGAGACGAAAGGCTAAGTCTCCATCATTGGTCAACAGCAGTACCCCTTCAGTGTCAAAATCGAGCCTTCCCACAGGAAAGACTCTCTGGGGAATCCCACCCAGGAGATCGAATACCGTCTTTCTGTGATGAGTATCTTGGGCAGTTACTATATATCCCGCCGGTTTATTGAGCAGGATGTAGGTCAGCCTCTCCCCTACCCTAACCGGCCGGCCGTCGACTCCGATTTGGTCTCTGTCCGGATCTATTCTTACTCCTAGTTGGGTAACAGGCACACCGTTCACAGAGACTCTACCTTGCTGGATAAGCAGGTCGCACTTCCGCCGGGAGTCAACACCTGCCTGAGCCAGAAATCTATTTAATCTCATCGCTGGTTCAGTGCTCAAGACCCATCACATGTCGTACCTCGTTCATTGTCGCTTTGGCAACCTCCTCGGCCTCTTCTTCCCCCTTTTCCAGGACATCACCCACAAGTTTAGGATTTGCCTCAATCGCTGCCCTTCTGTCCCTAATAGGCTGAAGTGCCTCTACCAGCCGCTCCGCCAACAGTTGTTTGCAATCTACACACCCCAGCTTTGCCTGCTTACAATCGGTTTCAATCTGTTCTGTCTCTGAGGTGTTGTAAATCTTGTGATAAGCAAACGCTGGACAGCCTCTCACCTCGGGGTCGCCGGGATCGGTTCGGTAGACCTTGAGGGGATCAGTAAACATAGTCTTGATTTTATCTCGAATAATATCAGGGGAATCAGAGAGATATATCACATTTCCCTGGGATTTACTCATCTTCTTGCCATCTAATCCTGGCACCCGTGCCACCTTAGTAAGCAGGGCCTCAGGTTCGGGGAAAACTTCTTTTCCATAAAGGTAGTTGAATCGCCGGGCAATCTGGCGGGTCAATTCAATGTGAGGCACCTGGTCTTCTCCTACCGGCACAGCGTCCGCCTTGTAGATAAGGATGTCAGCAGCCTGCAGTACCGGGTATCCTAACAGGCCATAGTTTATGCTGGTGATCTCCTCATCCTTTTCGATCAGCCCCAAATCCCGGGCCTGCTCCTTTACCGTAGGATTACGGATTAGCCAGGGAGTGGGGGTGATCATAGAGAAAAGGAGGTGGAGTTCAGCGTGTTCCTTGACATCGGACTGAACAAAGATGGCACATTTATCTGGATCAAGCCCGGCGGCGAGATAGTCGATAGCCACTTCTTCGATCAACTCGTGCAATTCAGGTTGTGCCCGGATATACTCCGTGGTCAGGGCGTGCCAGTCGGCGATCATAGTGAACATCTGATACTCGTCCTGGAGGGCAACCCAGTTCTTCAGTGCCCCTTCATAATTGCCCAGATGCAGTTTGCCAGTGGGACGCATTCCGCTTAATATTCGTTTTTTCTCCATCGGCTTTTACTCCATAAAAAGATATGGTTTCCAGCGGTGGTCAGAGATAGTGACAATATGTCGGATGAAAACGACATTCGCAGGCTTTCTGGGAGTGCGCAAGAGGTCCATCTCCGTCTCTTCAGGCAGACGATGGCCCTTCTTGTTGTTACACTTGATGCAAGCGCATACCATATTCTCCCAGGAGTCTTCCCCTCCCAGATTCTTAGGAATAACATGGTCAATCGTCATTGGTCCTTGAGTAGTGCCGCAGTACTGACAACGATGGCCGTCTCTCTTTATTATGTTTCGCTTGGAGAGCACGATTTTCTCAAACGGGTGGTGAATGTAGATCCCCAGCCGAACAATGCTGGGGAGGGGAATACTCATTGAGACACTTCTGATCAGCGCATTGTGCCTTTCGACAATCTCGGCTTTGCCCAGGACGACCAGAATGATTGCCCGTTTAGCGCTACAGATATTTAAAGGCTCGTAATTTTGATTAAGAACCAGTACAGGTTGATTAAGCATCAGAATCACCTTTTATATAGTTCCAGTAATTTAACTCTAATAATAAACCATTCCTACCGGAAAGTCAAGCCGTTTTTGTTCAACTCAGATTTGGAAAACACTGAATGGCACCGAAAAAACAGTTGCCAGGCTTTCAGAATGGACCCCAAATCAGAATGGGGCTTGAGAGCGCCATTTTGCAGTTGTTTCTATCTTAGACGGTACCAAAATGCGTCTGTTGCATTTCTACTACCTTTAATCGGACGAAATAGAGATCTCTTCCCTGGGGAAAACCGCAGCATCCGACTTTTACCGGTAGCACCTCAATTCTGGTCAGTTTGAGGCCCGGCAAGCCAGAGTATCTTTGTCCAATCCTCAATTCTGCGAAGCTGAGGGTTCGTAGTAACCAAAGTAGCACCGAATAGCTGTGCAGTAGCTAAGGAGTATGCATCAACACTGGAAATGCTGGAGATAGACTGGATTCGCACTGCCAGAAGAGCGATCACTTCATCGACCGGGATGAACTTTATGTCCCAGTTTTTCACCAAGGCCAACACCTGATTGGCTTTCTCTTCACTCACTTCCCGTCTCACTACCGAGTACACCTCACTTAGGCTGATACAATCCATCAGCAAAGCCGGGGAGGTAGAGTCCTTTTGGCCAACCAGTAACTGCTCTAAACGGTCTGAGCCCTGTTCACCGGCAATATAAGTGAGCACAGCAGAAACATCGAGGACAAAGGTGTCAGTGTTCATTCTTCTCCTCTCTATTGGCTAAAATTCCGGTGAGGGAGCGCGGAAACCGTACCATCCCCTTAGCCGCCTTGACCGGCTCGCCTGCCAAGGGAACCAGGACAAGATGATTGCCAAAATCTAAGATCTCCATTCTCTTTCCGGGAACTAATCCATAGCGGTTACGGATGTTGGCCGGGATCACCACCTGTCCCTTAGGAGAGATAATCACAGTAGCCATAATTTTCCCCCTTTGTACTACAAAAGCCGATATTGTAAGACTTTTTTGCAAAACATCCGACATCGAGGTCGGATACCTTAGGTACTACAGGAGCCAATATGGTAATACCTTTTCTAAAAATGTACTACATCGGAGGCAAGAATTCAAGAAAAATCTCAGCAGCGGATCCTTGGGCAGAGATTCTTCATTAAACATTCTGTGCATCTTCCTCTGCGGCAATAGGCTTTGCCCACCCTTACTAAAGACCTTTCAAAATCGCAGAATCTCCTGTCCGGTATTTTATTGTCTTCCCACACCCATATGTACCGAGAAGTACCTCCCGGGAAGAGCTGGTTTCCACCAGCCCTAAGTTATTGGCTCCACTACAAGTAACGTCTGAGGGAGTGGATCCGCCTTCTTCCACGTCCCCCTCAACTCCCTGAGGAAGATGTTCGCGTTAACTTGCCGAATCCCTTTGTTCAGCTCTTGAAGTCTTCTCTCTAAGTCCCTGGAGCTCTCGGCGCTATCGTGAAGACGACTAAAATCTTCCCGGTATTTTTCCTCCAGAGCTCTCGTCACTTGTAACAGCTTGGTGGCGGTTTTGAAGTGGCAGCGGACATAACCGGCTGCATCAAGGATCTTTACCAGGTTATCCCAGTCAGTTTCGAGGATTCTACGGGGGGGGGTAAGTATCTTCTGCTTTTCAAACTTGCGGTAGGTGTTAACCATTATCTTGTCAGAGACTCTTGCCCCGAAGAGGATAGAGGCCAAGAACCACTTGAATATCTCAATAGAACTTCCTTTTTCAAGATCAATCTCCAAGGAACCGGAAAAACTTCCTGCCAACTTTTTAATAAGTGCCTTTACTATCTGTTCACTTTTCATCCTTTTCCGCCTGAGACTCTGATAGAGAAAAGATTTTCCTCTCCCCTACCCTATTGTACTATTTGCAGGCAATCGGTGCCCAAAACGGACGGAAAGGAGAATTCATTAGTCAAGTTCTGCGGAGAGGTTCTTGAGAAACTGGACAGCTTTGGTTATATCCCCCACTGGATCGTCACCTACCTCTCGTTCTATGGTGAGGTAACCCTGGTAGCCGTTTTCCCGCAGAGTTTTGAGATATTTGGGGAAGTTAACCTCCCCTTCTCCCAACGGGACTTCTTCCGGGGCTTTATCCGGTCCCACTGCATCCTTAGCGTGGGTGTGGACGATATAATCTCGAAGGCAAACAACACCGGCTATGGGATCAAAGCCCTTCATCACCAGATTAGCGGGGTCGTAGTTGACCTTGAAGCCTTCGCTGTTCACGGTTTCGATGAATTCTCGCATCAACTCCGGCTCTTCAGGACCGGTCTCTGTCGCCAGACAACATTCGCGTTCGGCGGCGTAATCTGACAGCTCTTTCAGGGCTTTCTGCATAGTTTGCCAGACCAGACTGTCTCTCCCCTCGGGGATAAGCCCGATATGGGTGGTTACGATGGGCGTCTTCAGGTCTATGCTCAAGTTCAGTATTTGCTTGGTTCTTTCTATTCGCCATTCTGTGTCGGCAGGGTCGACGAATCCTCCTCCACCCAGGTCACCGCAGAGGGCGGAGATTTCCAGTCCCAGTGAGTTCAGCAGGTGTAACAGGTCCTGGCGACCGGTTCTGGTCAGGTTTTCCGGATCGAGATCACCGCCCACGGCTGACAGTTGTACGCCGTCGGCACCGATCTGCTTGGCAGTCTCGAGCGACTGTCTCGTTCCCAAGCGAAATGAAGAGCTAATCACTCCTATCTTCATTTGGTTCTCCTTTTTGTTTTAGGTTAAGGAACTTGTCTTGGTTATTCTGCTTTCCAGCAGAAAGCAACCGTTCGTAAACCCGGCTTGAAATATAAGAAATGCAAGTTGAAAATCAAGTTTTTTTTGTGACCGGGGAGAACAGAGGGGATGGGTGGGAGAGATTGGGGATTGTTCAGAGGGGAAGAATTTGAGTCTCTTGAGAATTCTATCAGGATAAGCTCTCTGCGCTATTTTTGCAACGATTCACTTATCAGCTTATGAAAAATCCTTGACAATGTGAACAATTTCCATTATACTATCGGCGAGTGAAAAAAATTTCCATCCGAAGGGTTGAGACTTAGAAACTTCTGGAGAAACGAATGAAATTGCCCGAGAAAACCAAAGGGACAAGCCTTTCCAGAATTCAGACTATATCTGGTATAAAGCAGAAAGGCGCGATC
>JAUWEO010000204.1 GCA_030608245.1 Candidatus Latescibacterota bacterium | reverse complement strand
TTTCCTTTAATGCACAGAAACCAGCTCAGCAGACCTGTAAACTAGTTCCTTAGCGAAGAGATGAAAAGAAAAGCACAATATTTTCGGCCTGAATAGACATCTTCTGTTAAATCCCGAAAGCAAAAGGAGGTAACACAGCGTGAAAGAGTATCAAGCCACCCAAGTCAGGAACCTTTGTTTAGTGGGACATAACAGCACCGGCAAAACCTCCCTGGCCGAGGTCATGCTTTTTTCTGCCGGGGAGACAAGCCGCATAGGAAATGTGGAAGAGGGTTCAACGATCTCCGATTATCGCCCTGAAGAGGTGGAGAGGAAAATCTCCATCGCCGCTTCTCTGCTTCACTGCGACTGGAAGGATAAGGGACTCAATATCATCGACACCCCCGGCTACGCTGACTTTATTGGGGAGGTAGCAGGGGCCCTACGGGTAGTTGACAGTGCCATTATTGTGCTCGACTCTGTCTCGGGTGTGGATGTGGGCACTGAGAAGGTGTGGGAATACGCCACAAAATACCAGATTCCCTGTCTCTTTTTCGTCAATGCTATGACCAAGGAGCGTGCCAACTTCAATCAGGTTTGCCAGGCAGTGACGGAGAGATTCGGCCATCAGGCAGTGGCCCTGCAGTTCCCGGCAGAACAGGGAGAAGGATTCTCTAACATTGTTGATCTGGTGCAGATGAAACTTCTCCAATATGAGCACGGGAAGTCCTCCCAAGCACAAATCCCTGCTGCCTTGCAGTCCCAGGCCCAGGAGTTAAGGGAGAAACTGATAGAAGCAGCAGCAGAGGCCGATGACCAACTCTTAGAGAAATACTTGGAAGAGGGTGAGCTCTCCCCTCAGGAGATATTTGGGGGATTGAAAAAAGGGGTGTTGGAAAGGGGCCTGTTCCCCATTCTTTGCGGCGATGCCTTGGCTAACATCGGAACAGATGCACTTATGGACACCATTGCTGAGCTGGGGCCTTCCCCGGTTGAGATGCCATCGGTTCGAGGTACTATCCCTGGGACAGATAAGGAAATGGACTTGGAATGCACAGAGGGGGGTTCTCTGGCAGCCTTAGTGTTTAAGACCGTCTCCGAGCCCCATATGGGAGAGCTCTCTTTCTTGCGGGTTTATGCGGGCGGATTGAATTCAGGCGATGAAGTGCTGAACACTGCCAGAGATTCTACCGAGAAGATTGGTCAGATATACTTGCTGAATGGTAAGATCCGCAAGGAAATTGGAAATGTATCCGCAGGAAAGATAGCTGCCTTGGTGAAATTGAGACAGACCCACACTGGGGATACCTTAAGCGATCGGCGAAAGCCGGTCTTGTTGCCAGGGGTCGAATTCCCTGAACCGATGATTCGAATGGCAGTGGAACCTAAGTCCCGAGCTGACGAAGATAAGATAAGCACCGGTCTGGCCCAGCTCCATGAAGAAGACCCTACATTTTTGTTCAAAGTGGACAGTGAGATAAGGCAAACAATTATCTCTGGTCAGGGGGAACTGCACTTAGAGGTGATTGTACAGAAACTGAAGGCGAACTTCGGAGTAGGGGTGGAGCTTACTCAACCCAAGATTCCCTATCGTGAGACTATCCGAGCCTCTGCTGAGGGACATCATCGACACAAAAAGCAGACAGGCGGGCACGGTCAATACGGAGAAGTCTATATAAAACTGGAGCCTAAATCCAGAGGGGAAGGTCTCGAATTTGTGAATGCCATTGTGGGCGGCGCTATCCCCAGCAAATTCATCCCGGCAGTGGAGAAGGGCATCCGAGAGGCCACGCAGGAAGGAGTGCTCGCTGGCTGTCCGGTTATTGACCTGAAGAGTACACTTTATGATGGTAGCTTTCACCCTGTGGATTCTTCTGACCTCTCGTTCAAGATTGCTGGCTTGATGGCCTTGAAGAAGGCGGTGCTTTCTGCCAGGCCGGTGTTGTTAGAGCCTATCTACGAAGTACAAGTTAAGGTGTCTCAGGACTATATGGGTGATGTTATGGGAGATCTCTCCGGCAGGCGGGGAAAGATCCTGGGGATGGAGCAGAGCGGGAACTTTCAGCTTATAAAGGCATTAGTCCCTCTGGCAGAGCTTTACCGTTACTCCACCGTCTTGCGTTCGATGACTCAAGGACGGGGGTTGCACTCCCGTAAGTTCTCGCACTACGAGGAAGTGCCCCATGAGATTAGTGAGAAGATAATCACCGAGGCGAAGAAGGAGTGAGGAACTCCTTCCTGTTTGTATTGAGATCACGGATTGACAAATAGAGTTCTTCATCAACCTATCTTAGAAGGGGGTGGGCCTTTATGCTTAGCACAAAGCGTGTGGTTAGTACTACGATATTAGGTGTGATCTTCGGTATAGTATGCTGGCTCTTTGCTAAATCCGGTGGTGAGGTGGCTTGGTATTTAGCCCTTTCGATCATTCTGAGCCGGACGGTGATGGGCTTTGCCATCGGGATCAGCGCCTGGCAGATCTGGTGGTGGCTGCACGGGATATTGATGGGCATCATATTCAGTTTTCCAATGGCATTCAATGTCTTCTTTGTTCCTGAAAAAGGATTGTCCATATTCTGGGCGACAATAGTGACGGGCATCATTTACGGGTTCCTGATTGAGCTTATCACTACAAAGGCCTTTAAGGCAGCAGTAGCTAAGGAATAGCTTAATGTTCTTGTGAGGACTGTAAGTTAAATATCTGAATCATATAGGTTGATGAGACGTTAAGCGGTGTTATTCTGTAGCACCGCTTTTCGTTAAGGACACAGGATTTTTCGAAAATTGAGGGCAGCCCGATTTTTTATTTGCTTTTGAAGGGAAACTACACTATTTTATTTAATAAGATGGAACAACTATAAGTCATCCTCAGAGGAGGTTGAGCCATATGTCTGGACCTTCGAAATGGAGCACTATTAAGCGCAAAAAGGCCAAGAGCGATCAGGAACGGGGCAAAATTTTCACTAAATTGATGCGCGAGATTACCGTAGCGGCCAGACTTGGCGGCGGTGATGAGGAGGCCAATCCCCGGCTCAGAACGGCCATCGAAGCAGCTAAAGCTGCCAGTATGCCCAATACTAATATAGATAAGGCTATCAAGAAGGGAACCGGAGAACTGCCTGGGGTCAGCTATGAAGAGATGGTTTTTGAGGGCTACGGATCCGGAGGAGTGGCCATTATGGTGGAGGCCACCACAGATAATAAAAACAGAACCGTGTCAGAGGTGAGACATATCTTTGAAAGGTACAACGGCAACCTGGGAGAAAACGGTTCGGTAGCCTGGATATTTCAGCAGAAGGGAGTGATAACCGTTCCCAGAAACAATCTACAAGAGGATGATTTGCTGGCTGTGGTTCTTGATGCGGGAGCCGAGGATATTCAGACAGAGGAGGACGCCTTTGAGGTCATCTCCGCTGTGGAGGATCTGGA
>JAUWEO010000215.1 GCA_030608245.1 Candidatus Latescibacterota bacterium | reverse complement strand
GCTACCCTGGGCGAATCATCGTCCGCTTTTCTGATCCTTTCGGGTTCATAGACTGAGGGGTCGACGTGATCGGTTACGAAGCGCTTCAGAGCCCGAATGGCTATCGCCTGGCCGCCACTGGTTCCCGCCCGGCACTTATCTTCACAGGGATGGTTGCAAACCCTGGCGCAAACTGAAGGGAAGGGGTTGGCCTCCCTTATGGTGCGGTAGGCCTCCTGGTATTCACCCCGGGCAATGTGCGCCACATACCGCCAGGCTTCGGTGCCCACCGGGCAAGCTGACTGACATGGCGCTCCCACCAGTTCCTTACAGACAAAAGCATCGCACCTTTTTTGGATGAGGTGCCGTTCGTACTCCTCGCGGAAGTAGCGGAGGGTACTCAAAACCGGATTCGGTGCGGATTGTCCTAAGCCGCACATGGTGGTATCCTTCACCACCAATGCCAATTCCTCAAGAAGATCAAGTTGCTCCAATGTTCCTTTCCCGCGTGAGACATCATCGAGAATCTCATACATGCGCTGGGTACCCTTCCGGCAGGTAAAGCACTTGCCACATGATTCATCTTTCAGGAATTTCATGAAATACCTGGCGACATCAACCATGCAGGTGTTCTCGTCCATAACGATCATGCCGCCAGAGCCCATAATCGATCCGGCCTCGGCAAGGCTGTCGTAATCGATGGGCAGATCAAACATTCTGGCGGGGATACAGCCGCCGGAGGGGCCCCCGGTTTGCACCGCCTTGATTCTGGCCTTCCCCACCGGACCGCCGCCGATGTCATTAATAATCTTCTTAATAGTTATGCCCATGGGCACCTCGACTAAGCCGGTGTTCTTGATCTTCCCTACGAGGCTAAAGATCTTGGTGCCGGAGTTCCCCTCAGTTCCTATCTTCGCATATTCAGAGGCGCCGAGGTTGATGATGAATGGGATATTAGCCCAGGTTTCAACGTTATTGATGACTGTGGGCCTACCATCTATACCTTTCTCCACGGGATAGGGGGGCCGTTGACGCGGTTCGCTCACTTCTCCTTCGATGGACCTCATCAGGGCTGTTTCCTCTCCGCATACAAATGCTCCGGCTCCCCTGACCAGGTCAATATCGAAAGAGAAGCCGGTTCCCAGGATGTCGTTACCCAGAACGCCCAGTTCGTGAGCCTGGCGGATGGCTATAATCAGATGCTTGATCGCCAGAGGATATTCGTTACGCACGTAAATCACGCCCTCGGTTGCGCCGGTGCCATAAGCACCTATGGTCATTCCTTCGATGATGCTGTGGGGATTGCCTTCGAGGAGACTTCTATCCATATAAGCGCCGGGGTCGCCTTCGTCTCCGTTACATACAATAAATTTCCCGCTGTCACTCGGCTGCTTCGCCAACAGCTCCCATTTTAATCCGGTGGGAAAGCCGGCACCGCCGCGACCCCGAAGCCCGGATGACTTCACCTCCGTCACAACCTGCGCCGGGGTCATTTGGGAAAGGGTTTTTTCGACGGCTTTGTAGCCTCCGTTGATAATATGGTCATAGATACGAATTGGGTCGATCAGCTGATTCTTGCTGAATATGGTACGCTGTTGATTTTTGAAAAACGGAATATCATCCTGTCTGTAGTATTTCTCACCCGTATTGGGGTCTGTATATAATAGTTCCTCAACATAATCGCCGGCGAGAACAGCATCTATAATGCGGGGAACATCATCAATCGTCACCTTATGGTAGAAGGCGTTCTGCGGTTCGGAGAGAATAAACGGGCCCATTTCGCAGAACCCATGGCATCCGGTGATCCTGATTTTAATCTCATCGACGAGATGTTTCTGTAGGATATACTTCTTGGCCACCCGCATAATATCGTTTGATCCACTCGCCTGGCATGCTGTTCCAGCACATATGACAATGGTGGGGATTGTTGGATCAAGATTTGCTACCAAGTGCTCCCTTAGTTGCCTAAATTCATTTATCGACTTAACTCTTATCATATCTGTTTCCTACTTGCTCAGGGCTTTTTGTTTTTTTTACACCGTCAAATCTTCTCAAATACTAACCCCGATCAAATCCAGCATATGCCCTATGCAGCCGTGCCGAGAGTAGATCTGGACTATGCCGCCTCCGCGAACTATCATAGGTACCATTGGGGCGCCACACGCTGCACATTTTGAGGTGCCGAGGAATGCCAGAGATCCTAACAGTACTCATCGCACTGCCAGACACCGCCCTCGGGTATAGGGAAAGTGCAGGTTTCACGGTTCGCGCAATTAAGACACAACCCCTTGTATTTACCGATCAAATCCAGCATATGTCCTTTGCAGCCGTAGCGAGAGCAGATCTGGACTACCCCACCTCCGCGAACTATCATAGGTACCATTGGGGCGCCACACTCTGCACATTTTGAGGCGCCAATAAGCTCAGCGTGACAGTGAGGGCAGAAAAAATTGACTACTATATCGTCGGGAATCTCATATTCAGAGGAAACGTTGTGACTACCATACAGGCTGGATAAAGCAAGCCAGCCATGCTTTTGATTGAATGATACCGTAACTCGTACGGAGGGGTAGCCATCAATCAGGTGGCCTGGATTCATCAGACTGCGATTACAACGAGAGCAACTGACTTCTATCGGAAATATCCGCTGGTCTCCCTTGATCTCAATTTTATCAAGACCAGCGCGAGTCTTCTTCAGTATTGAACTGACCCTTCTGGTGTTAACGTTTGAAAAATAGTGACCATCCACTACCACGATAGGTCCCAGCGCACAAGCGCCCAGGCAATTAACAGTTTCAAGGGAAAACTTCTTATCAGGGGTGGTCTCACCTGCTTTGATTCCCAGTTGCCGCTCGAATTCTTCGAGGATGATCGGCGCCAGGCGGACGTGGCAAGCGGTTCCCAGGCAAACCGATATGAGGTGTTCTCCCCTCCGCTTGAAGCTAAACGACTTGTAAAATGTCGCCACACCATATATGTCAACCAATGAATGTCCCGTTTTTTCTGCCAATGTTCGCAAGGCCTCGGCAGGAAGATAGCCGTATTTGGCTTGAATGTCTTCGAGGATTGAGATAAGCCCTCCCCGATCTCCTACATGCTTATCACAGATTTCCCCAATGGCTGATTCATCCATTTTTCTCCCTCCGTGTAATCATAGTATGATTATAATAGAGAAGCGCCGGTAGCACAACAGAAATTGTGTGAAAAGGGAATCAAGGGTTTAGCTCCTTTCTCTTTATCC
>JAUWEO010000217.1 GCA_030608245.1 Candidatus Latescibacterota bacterium | reverse complement strand
ATCGCCCTGATAGCTCTTAATTTAGCCTCTTTTTCCTGCCGGGCAATGGGCTCCCTAGTCAAGTTATCCACCCAGGCTAAAAGGGCCCCTGCCAGTACACAGGTAAGGGTCAAGACAGTGATGAGCTTAATGGAATTGTATCTTTTCATAAATGATATTTTTCAGTTGGGACACAGATTTTCGCCGACACCCGTAGAAAACCATTCTGTCAAGGTTCCAAATATCTTACGTTTAGCTTCTCGTATTTATAATCTTTACAATCTGCGTTTACCCCGTTAGATAAGATGTTAAAACTCATTGAATTCGAGAAAAGGTCTAATCTAATTATCTAACGGGAATTATCTGCGTCCAATAAATGGAAATTCCTACGCTATCAAAGGTTGACAATGAATATCAAGACTCATTTACCTATCTCCTGGTTCCAAACTTCCTGGGTCGGGTCCATCTATCTATCAGGGGGGTGACGGCATTCATCAACAAGATCGAGTAGCAGACCCCCTCCGGGTAACCTCCCCAAAACCTAATTACAGCAGTGACAACCCCGCATCCGGCACCGAAGATCAACTTCCCTCGTTGGGTAACCGGGGTAGTCACCATATCCGTGGCCATAAACAATGCCCCTAAGACCAAGCCACCTGCAAGGATATTAAACAGAGGGTCGCCGCTGAACAGGCCCTCTCTGCCTCCCAGTGCCCAACTCAGCACAAATACTGTCCCCACGAAAGATGAGGGGATCCTCCAGCCAATATAACCTTTGTACAGGAGAAAACAGGCGCCTGCCAACAGCAGAACCACAGAGGTCTCCCCCAGACATCCTCCACATTTTCCCCAAAACAGGTGCCAGTGAGCGGAAGCAGAGTGCAGCTGCATAAGCACCTGCTTTGCCTGCGCCAATTGAGCAGATGTGGATGTGGGATCGGCCAAGATCCGGTGGTTATCCTGCAGCACACTTAAGGGAGTGGCACTGGTCACAGCATCTATGACCGATTTAGTTCCTCCCCGAGGAACCAACCAGTCAGTGGTCATATGCACCGGCCAGGAGGCCATCAGGAACGCCCTCCCCACCAGGGCCGGATTTAACGGGTTCTGTCCCAAGCCGCCGAAGACCTGCTTGCCGACAAAAACGGCAACGGCAGAACCGATCGCTGGCATCCATAAAGGGACACCCGGAGGCAAAACAAAAGCTAACAGGAGGCCAGTAACCGCAGCACTGCCGTCGGTCACAGTCACCGGTCTCCCGAATAATCTCTGGACAACCGCCTCAGTGCCCACTGCTGAAACCAAGGCAACTACGATGATCCACAAGACCCTTGGGCCGAAGAAATAGACTGCCCCCGCCGCCGCTGGAACCAAAGCAGCCAACACAGAATACATAACTCTAGTCACAGAAGTATCAGCCCGAATATGAGGAGGTGCTGAGACGGTGAACTTTGGCTCTGATGACGTGTTCTCCAAAAATCACACTCCTTTCTCTTTTCCGGCGAGGCGAATCTCTTGCTTACCGTATTTTATCAAATGAATGAGATTTATCTTAGCAGAACAGACATAGGCACAACAGCCGCATTCTATGCAGTCCAAGATCCCGTATTCCTGGGCCTCGCTGAACCGCTGGTGTTCTATCAGTTTGCCTATCATATTGGGCATAAGCCCCATAGGACAGGTCTCTACGCATTTTCCACAGGAGATACAGGGCTGGGAAGGCGGTGACGGAGAACTTTCTGCAGTAAGCACCAGAATGCCAGAGGTGCCTTTGATTACCGGGATTTCATCGGTGTATTGTGCCACTCCCATCATCGGCCCGCCCACAACCAATTTCTTCACTCCAGATTGGTAACCACCGCACTGATCGATTAGCTCTCGCACCGGAGTACCTATTCTTACCCAGATATTTTGCGGTTCTTCGACCCCTGGACCGGTTACTGCGACCACCCTCTCAATCAAGGGCTTGTTCAGGTTAACGGCTTCGCTTATGGCAAAGGCTGTAGCAACATTCTGTACAACACAGCCTACATCCATAGGAAGCCCGCCAGAGGGGACTTCTCTTTTGGTGATGGCGTGAATCAGTTGCTTCTCAGCTCCCTGAGGATATTTCACCTTCAGGGGAACGATGCTGATCAGTTCGTTGCCGTCGACCGACTGTTTCAACCGGGCAATGGCATCGGGCTTGTTGACCTCGACAGCAATGCAAGCTCTTTGACATCCGAGGATTTCGAGGATTATCTTCCGCCCATCTATGATTTCTTCAGGAAACTCCAGCATCAGGCGATGGTCGCAGGTGAGGTAGGGCTCACATTCGGCACCGTTGAGGATTACCGTGTCAATCTGTTTTCCCTCAGGGGGAGAGAGTTTGACGTGGGTGGGAAAGGCAGCACCGCCCATTCCGGCCACACCTGCCCTAGATATTGCCTCCCGCATCTGGGCAGGGCTCAGATTGTCGATGTCCACTGATTTACCTATACCCTCTTCCCAAACATCTGAGTCATCTGACTCGATCGCCACCATCTCTGCCTGCCGGAACAGGGGGTGAGGGAAAAATCCTACATCTACCACTTTTCCGGAAATAGAGGCGTGAACCGGCAAGGAAATAAATCCCGAGGCCTCCCCTATTACTTGACCGGTCTTGACGGTATCTCCCTTTTTCACTAAAGCCTTGGCTGGAGCCCCGGTATGCTGCTGAAGAGGAATGAATACTCTCTGGGGAAGAGGCACTCTCACTATAGGCTTTCCGGCTGTTAGCTCTTTAAAAGCCGAAGGATGCACCCCTCCTTTGAAACTTCTCTGTTTGGTCACTTCAAGGACTCCGTTTTACTCGAACTGTTTCCCCGGACTCAGCAGAAAGCATCTCTGCCGCACTGGCACAGTTGGCTGAAATATCCAGAAAGCCCGAGCTTCCAATTACTACCAACAATTCCCCCTGGGGAACATCAGAATATGTCTGGCAAATCCGATTCAGGATTTTGTCTTTGATAATAATTTGAAACTCCTGTTTATCTCTGCCCACAAAACCTTTCCAGGTCTCCTCAGAGATATTTGTTACCAGGTTGCCGAAACGGTCTATGTGGATGATCTCGCCCTCCAGGACATCCTCTCTTATCTCAGGCCCGGTGAAGGGGAAACGCACATAGCGATTTATCTGTTCGCCAAGCCGCGAAGGGGGTATCCCCTTGGAAAGATAGGCCGCAGTG
>JAUWEO010000170.1 GCA_030608245.1 Candidatus Latescibacterota bacterium | reverse complement strand
GGATAAAGTCCCGGCGATGATCAGCCGTAATGTGTTCAGTTTCTGCGCAGCCTATCTCCTCTCAGGGGAAGAGAAGTATCTCGAGGTCGCCCGGGAAGGTGCGAACTATCTTCTGGAACATGCATGGGACAAGGAGTACGGAGGGTGGTTTGACGTCCTGACCCAGAGCGGAGACCCGCAAGTAGTCAGCAAGACCGTGAACTTGCAACTCTATACCAATGTGGGGCTTACTCTGTACTACTTTACCACAGGGGATGAACGGGTCCTATCCTACGTCCTCAAATCCGTCAATATCCGAAAGACATCCGGCCACGACAAGGAATTCGATGGATATTTTTACGGCCTTAACAGGAATCTGAGCGTCAGAGCTTCTACCAAGGCCAAGCATGCACATTACGGATATGTGGGCTCCCTTATGCCCAATCTCATTCTGGCTACCCGGGATAAGGAGGTTCTGGGCTTTGCGGAACATCTGACCGATTTAAGCATAGAGCGGATGATGGATCCCGAGGAAGGCTGGATTTTGGGATATCCCACCGTATTCGATCGCGAGTGGAACTATACCCCCTATATGGTCAGAGGAACGGAGAGTATAAATCTGGGGGCAAGTTCAACAGCAGCCCTCTCCTTTCTGCGTCTCTACCATCTGACCGGGAAGGAAAG
This sequence comes from Candidatus Latescibacterota bacterium, assembly GCA_030608245.1. Lineage (GTDB taxonomy): Bacteria > Latescibacterota > MVCY01 > MVCY01 > MVCY01 > MVCY01. Next base: position 3,636 of record JAUWEO010000170.1, on the reverse strand, counting down.
TTATCTGAAGCAGGGAAAGGCTTTGGGAGATAAACTCTGTCGCTACGGATGGGATGCGGAGCGAGGAGGATGGTACAACATCGTGGAGAAAGCTCCTCCTTATCGTCCTGTGGAGTCCCCGGTTGTATGGTGGTGGATCCAGATCTACGGTTCTTTTCTGCAACTTCAGCTCTATCACGTTACCCAGGAGGAACAATATCTGGAACGCTTCCGCAAAAGTGAGATGTTCTACGATCGTTACCTTGTAGATCATGAATACGGCGGCGTGTTTATAGGTGTTTCTGCGGACGGGTCGTTCATAGGGAACGGCAGAAAAGCTGGAGATTGGCAGACCTCGTACCATGAGATAGAACACGGATTGCTCAACTACCTCTATCTCAATCTATACGTGAACAAGCGTCCAGCCGTGCTCCATTTCAAATTGGATGGCCCGAAGAAACATTTCGTTTCGCTTGTGGAGGATCCCTCGGTGAAGATCGCCGGGGTGCGGATAAACGGCAAGCCCTGGACTGACTTCGATGCTCAGGAACGCAGCGTTAAATTACCCCCCGGGAAAAACATGAAAGTGGAGGTCACGCTTGCCCCGTAGCCCGCGCTTTCCCTCCCGGTGCAATAATGCCTGTGGAATCTGTGACAGCGAACACGACAATCTGTATCGTCTCTTGTCTCTTTGAAGGGAGTTCGATGTGAAGATTTGGAAGGGTGTGTTATTGTTTGATATGATTCTGATGATCTCAGCAGTCTACGGGTCTCCACCAACACAGGAAGATGAACCCCAGACCAAGACAGTGACCGCCGTGAGGGTGAACTCACCTGTGAGGATAGATGGTGTTCTGGACGAACCTGCCTGGGCTGAGGCTGTCCCGGCCACTGGCTTTACCCAGCGTGAACCCGATGAGGGGAAACCCGCTACAGAATCTACCGAGGTTAGGGTACTCTACGACGGCGAGGCGCTCTATGTGGGCTTCATCGCCTACGACGCCCGCCCTGATAGCATCGTGGGTCGACTTATCCGAAGAGACCAGTGGTCCGAGTCAGATCAATTATCTGTCCAGGTCGACAGTCACCACGACCATCGCACGGGCTATGGCTTTGAGATCAACGCTGCCGGAGTTCAGCGGGACCAGCATCTCTACAATGACACCTGGGACGATCGCCATTGGGATGCTGTTTGGCAATCGGCCACCAAGATTACTAAAGAGGGTTGGATCGCCGAATTCAGGATCCCTTACACCTGCCTCCGCTTCCCTGAACAGGATCCCCAGATATGGGGCATCTACTTTGCCCGCTACATCAGCCGCAAGAAGGAGTTTAGCATCTGGAACTTCTTCCCCGAAAGCGAAGGGGGATGGGTCTCCAACTTCGGGCATCTGCTCGGAATTGAGGGCATAAGACCTGCCCGGCATTTTGAGGTCCTCCCCTACCTGGTCTCCAGCGGAAATCTCGAACGAGCGAACCGCGGCAATCCCGACGGCAGGGATCTCTACAAAAACATAGGGATAGATGTCAAATGCGGACTTACGAGCAACATTACCTTGGATGCCACCCTAAACCCTGACTTCGGCCAGGTGGAAGCCGACAGGGCTGTGCTCAACCTTTCCACCTTCGAGATACACTATCCCGAGAAGCGGCCTTTCTTCATGGAGGGCGCTTCGATCTTCAGAACCCCTATTCAGCTCTTTTACTCAAGGCGCATCGGGCGTCCTCCCTCCCAGAGTCCGGATGTGCCTGAGGGAGGCTACGAGCTGGAAAAGGTGACTGCGACCACTATCTTAGCCGCAGCCAAGGTCACCGGCAAGACACAGGGAGGAACCTCGATTGGCTTTTTGGACGCAGTGACTCAGGAGGAGAAGGTCACAGTCGCCGACTCCTTAGAGTTTCGAAGCTCACAGGTGGTCGAACCCGCGACCAATTACAGCGTTCTGAGGCTGCAACAGGACGTCTTCGAAAAATCAAGCGTAGGGATGATGGCCACCGCTGCCAATCGAGAGCGGGAGAACCCGGCCTATACGGGAGGTGTTGACTGGGACCTACACCTATTTGACAACAACTACTCGTTCCGCGGTCAGATTGCGGGAAGTCAGACCGGCCCGAGGTATAATGGCTGGGGAGGTGAGTTCTCCTTTGGAAAGCAGGCCGGCAAACACTTCCGCGGTTCAACCGGCTACGATTTTGAGACCCGAAAGTTTGAAATCAATGATCTTGGTTATCTCAGGCGTTCGGATCGGCATGGCGGGTACACCTGGCTACAGTATCGCACCGGCAAGGAGCTTTGGATCACCCGTAGAATGTACAATAACTTCAATATCTGGTATGGCTGGAATTTTGACGGGGACGATCTGGGTAAAGGGTTCAGCTTTAATAACGACATGGAACTTCGGAACCATTGGTGGGCAGGAGGATGGGGCGGTTATGCTTTCAAGCGTTTTGACGACCGGGAGACGCAAGAAGGTCCACTGGTGACCATACCCGCCCAGCTCTGGTATGGAATCTGGTTGAGTACGGATAGCCGAAAGTGGATCCAGGTTAACGGTTGGTGCGGCAGCGAAGATGACCGGGATGGAACAAGGGGATTCTTCGGTACTTGGATAAGCGTCAAGCCAAGATCAAACATCGAGCTGAGCCTCAATTCCGAGTACTCTCAGAGCCGGAACGTCAGCCGTTGGGTAGCTGTGGATACCACCCAAACCGATGAGCGGGTGGACATCTTCGGGGAACTGGATACCCGACAACTCGATCTCACCACTCGAGGTACTATCATGTTCACCAGGGACTTAAGTCTCCAATTCTACAGCCAGGTTTTCCTGGCTTCCGGGGATTACAGCAATCTCAAACGGTTGCTCTCTTCAGACAGATTCGGGCCCCTGGGGGATATAACTTACGATGAGAATCCTGACTTTGACTCAGAATCATTTCACTCCAACATCCTGTTACGCTGGGAGTACCACCCGGGCAGCACCTTCTTCTTCGTCTGGACCCAGAGTCGCAGCATCTCAGGAGAGACCGGCAGTTTCAACTTAAGGCAGGACATAGATGACCTCTTTGGGTCGCACCCTGAGAACGTTTTCCTCATAAAAGTCAGTAACTGGTGGAGCTTATAAGGTAATTCGGTGAGAGTTTTTCCTCTGATATATCTAGCGAAGCTTCGCCTCAAACCAACGTGGCAGCAGGAGCTATGTCTCGTTGACACTGGAGTCATATCCAACCGTAATAAAACCAATTGGAGGAGGTAACCTATGTTAACATTCAAAAGATTGCTTGTTGTTGGAGGAATTATACTTGTGGTGGCGATGATTGCCGGTTGCGCTGCTGGCACAGCCAAATTTGAAGATCAGCCAGCTGGATTCTGGGCCGGCCTGTGGCACGGATTTATCTGCGTCTTCACCTTCATCATCAGTCTGTTTACCGAAAACGTGCGAATGTACGAGGTGAACAACACGGGAGGTTGGTACGATTTCGGATTTCTGTTGGGTGCCTGTATCTTCCTGGGTGGCGGAAGTGGTGCCCATGCGAAGAAGAAACGATCCAAGAACGCTGAGGAGAAAGAGTGGGAGAAAATCGCCCAAAAGGTGGAAGAAAAGGTCCGGAAGGGTATAAAACATTGGGCTGAGGAATCCGAGGAGAAAGACAAAGACT
>JAUWEO010000244.1 GCA_030608245.1 Candidatus Latescibacterota bacterium | reverse complement strand
TTCCCCAGGTTGTAGATGCGACTGCCCTGCTCCAAGGCATCTAAGGCGAGGATATGGGCCTGAGCCAAGTCGATAACATGGATGTAATCCCGAATACAGCTTCCATCCGATGTGCCCTGGTAGTCGGTTCCGAATACCTCGATGTGATCTCTCTTTCCCAGCGCCGTCTGTAGAACCAGCGGAATCAGATGTGACTCCGGGTCGTGATCTTCACCATATTTCTCAGAGGCCCCGGCGGCATTTAAATACCTCAAAGCAGCGTACTTCATTCCGTAAGCGGTGTCATACCAATGTAGCATCATTTCAGTGATGAGCTTCGACTCACCATAGCTGTTGGTGGGTAACTTGGGGTCTTCTTCTTCGATGGGAATATTGACCGGTTCCCCATAGACGGCTGCCGAGGAAGAGAAGACGATCTTCTTCACCCCCTGTCGCCTAATCGCCTCTAACAGGTTGAAACTCAACACCACATTGTTCTGGAAATAGCGGGCCGGATCCGTCATTGACCTTTCTACTATTGTCTCTGCGGCAAAGTGCATCACCGAGGTAACCTCAAACTGCTGCATAGTCTCAGCCAGTTTAGCTGTGTCCGCCAGGTCTGCCTCGACAAAAGTAGTGCCCGGGTCCACCGCCCCCCGGTGTCCCTGGTAGAGGCTATCGTAAACCACTACTGACTCACCTCTTTTGAGCAGCTCCTCTGCCACTACACTGCCAATGTATCCTGCTCCACCGGTTACTAAGATTGACATTCTACCTCCTCAATTTTGAGCGGTCTTGTGTTTCGAAGCTCTTTGGCCTTCTCTTCTGGACAGGAGTCGTTGATGAAAGTCCCTGCCCCTGATTCGCAACTGGCAAGATATTTCAGTTTCGTCCGACTCCGGTAAGGGGGATAAAACTCGATGTGGAAATGATAATAGTCGTGGTCTTGTCCATCGGTAGGAGACTGGTGGATCAGCATCATATAAGGAAAAGAGAAACCATAAAGGTTATCATATTTGAGGAGAACGAACTTCAGAATCCTGGCCAAGTCCTCGATGTGCTGGTCATCGAAATCTGATAAAGAGAGCAGATGCCGCCGAGAAAAGATGTGAACCTCATAGGGGAAACGGGCGTAAAATGGCAGAATAGCCACAAACGAGTTGTTCTGCCCGATGATCCTCCTGCGGTCTGTTTTCTCCTCCTGGATTATATCACAGAAGAGACAACGGCCCTTCTGTCTCTGGTATTCGGCGGCAGAATCCAATTCAGTCCGAAGCTTAGGTGGTATGAAAGGAAAGGCGTAGATCTGCCCGTGGGGATGGGGCATAGTCACCCCAATGACCTCACCTTTGTTCTCGAACTCTAAGACATACTTGATCTCCGGCCTGTTTCCCAACTCCTGATAGCGAGATTTCCAGAGGGCTATTAGTTTAACTATGTGGTCAACGGGAAGTTGAGCTAAAGAAGAGTTGTGTTCTGGGGTGTAGAGCACCACTTCACAGACCCCCACAGCCTTCTCTGTTCGGAACAGCTCGGTCCCCTCTATATCCGCTTGGGGAGGAGGAATAGAAAAGGTAGGGAAATCATTCGGATAAATATAAACATCGTAGTCGGAAGGGACCCGCCCTGACCCCGGACAGAAAGGGCACCAGTCCTGGGGCATCTGGGGACGTTCCATCCGATGGGTAGCCGTGACTACCCATTCTCGCAACACCGGATTCCAACGCAACTCTGACATCTTCTGTCAACCCTATATCTGAAAGATTGAACACTGAAAAACACCATCAAAATAATATATCTAATAGGTGCTTAAAAGTCAACCCACTTTTGCGGGTCAGGCCACAGGAGCAAGTCCAATTAATTGCAGAATTCGCAAGATTAGATACGAGCTCTCGATTTCTTTATTCTCTCAACAAAAACAATCCACGCGCTCTGCGAATTCGCCCTGGCAGAGAACTGCCTCTTGCACTCTTTTGTCTCCAAGGATCAGATTGTTTGCGGCGTCAGAAAACCGCCTCAGTCGAAATCTTCGCAACCTTTTAAAGTCTCGTGCGTTTAAACTATTAGAGGCAAGATAGCAGTGGAGAAGCAAGATGTGGCGATCTGACGAGGAGTTAATGCTAAACTACCGTGATGGGGAAGAAGATGCATTTGAGATGCTCTATCGCAGATATGAGAAGCCTGTCTTGGCTTTTATCTATCGCACGGTAATGAGTGCTGCTGATGCTGAAGACCTATGTCAAGAAACCTTTTTCAGGGTGGTGCGGGGGAAGAAGAGGTATCAGGTAACTGCGAAGTTCAAAACTTGGCTCTTTCAGATAGCTCTTAATTTGTGCCGGGACAAGCTGAGAAGGATGAAGTACCGGTCCCATCTATCTCTGAATGATCCTGTACTGTCTCAAGACGATGGAAACGTTGAACTGCAAGACTTTATCTCTAATCCCTCGCCGGATCCTATAAAATATGTAGAGACGGGTGAGCTGAAAACTCTGGTACAACAAGCGATTGCATCGCTTGGCGGTATTAAGATCCGTCCCGAAGCGGAAATCTGGGAGGCAGATGTGTCGGAGCTTCTGAGCAAAGGAGAAAAGAAACAATAGCCTCCGGTAGGCATAGCTTAGCCAGTATAGACAATTTGGAAAGG
>JAUWEO010000267.1 GCA_030608245.1 Candidatus Latescibacterota bacterium | reverse complement strand
CCTTTCCAGAAAGAAATGAAGCAACTCCTATCTATTTCGGCACCAGCCGGTTATAGGCCTCTTCATACTTAGCCAGAGTTTTATGAACTACCTCTGCGGGTAGTGTAGGTGCCGGTGGTTTCTTATTCCAACCCAAACTCTCCAGGTAATCTCTCACGAATTGCTTATCAAAACTGCCCTGGGGACAGCCTGGCTGATATCTTTCCCGGGGCCAAAACCTCGAAGAGTCCGGCGAGAGAATTTCGTCTATCAGAATGATTTCTCCGGAGCAAACGCCGAATTCAAATTTGGTGTCGGCGATAATTATGCCTTTAGACTCAGCATATTCGGATGCCTTTGTGTAAATCTGGATGCTCAGATCCTTCAAGATAGTCGCCTTCTCCTCACCCAGCAACTTTATCACTTCAGCAAAGGAAATATTCTGGTCATGCCCAGAGGCAGCCTTTGTAGCCGGAGTGAAGATCAACTCAGGGAGTTTATCAGATTCTGTAAGCCCGTGGGGAAGCTTAATGCCACAGATACTTCCACTGCTGCGGTATTCACGCCAACCAGAGCCGGAAAGATAACCTCTGACCACACATTCCACACCAATCTGCTCGGCCTTCTTTACTAACATAGACCTGCTTTCCAAAATGTCCCTAAACTTCTCAATTTTCTGTGGAAACTGGTTCACATCGGCGGAGATAAGGTGGTTTTCCACGATCTCTTTCACAAAGTCGAACCAAAATAGGGACATCTGGGTTAGTATTCTCCCTTTTCCAGGGATACCGTTGGGCATAATACAGTCGAAGGCAGAGATTCTATCTGTCGCTACAATTAGCAGCTTATCGTCCAGTTCATAGAGATCTCTCACTTTGCCTCGCTTAAACAGTTTTATGCCTGGCAGTTCTGTGTGAATCAACGCCTCTTCCATACATTACCCCCCTGTTGATGTTCTATAATAAAATGTTTTCCTGATAAAGTCAAGGCATTTTCTTTAAGATACCGAAATATCCTCTCACATTCAAAAAAGGCTGAACTCCTCTTCTGAGCTCAGCCTTCCCCTCTAAAACAAGCTAAGTTTGAATTATCCTCCCCTCTTTTTCTGAAGCGAGTCCATCTGTCTTTTTGCCCGCTGAATCTTCTTACTTGAAAGCTTCGTACTCTTAAGTAAACCATGTAATTCTCTGATCGCCACGCTTAAACCTTCGCACTAGCGAGATATCCGGGGCGTTCTCCATTTTTTCCTTGCCGGTTTTCCTAATTAGACAGCAAAAGCTGAAAAAGGTCTAATCCTTCACCCACTTTTTGTTGACAAACAGCCAAAAAGGCTGTATATTCCAACACTATGAAGTGCAGGGTAGCCCTTTATGGACGTGACTTCATAAGTATTACCAATCATTTCTTTCTTTTTTTGCAAGATTTTGAAAGACCTCTTTAACCATGGATTTCACTAATCACTCTAATTATTTATTTTTATTCGTGTCAATTCGTGTAATTCGTGGTTTGAATTCTTTATTTTTTACTGCGGCTTTTGCCGCGCTAAGCAATGAAATGATTTCATTATAGCTCAACTTAAGCAAATGAAACTATTAGGGATTGAGACAGCAACAATGGTGGGGAGCGTGGCCGTTGTTAACCAGCTGGATGTGGTGGCCTCTTACCTTTGGAATATTGAATCGGCCCATTCTGAGCATTTGATGGTTGCCATCGAACAGATTTTAGCCGACGCCTCCCTTTCTCTCCAGGAGTTAGACGGGGTGGCAATCTCCATCGGCCCGGGGTCTTTCACCGGACTTAGAATCGGGCTGAGCACTGCAAAAGGGCTTTGTTATGCCACGGGATTGCCGTTGGTGACCGTTCCCACTTTGGACGCTTTAGCCTCCCGGCTGGTTTTCTGCAAATATCAGGTCTGTCCTATGCTTGATGCCAAAAAGGGAGAGGTCTACGCCTCCATCTACCAAACTGCAGATGGAGAAATCAGAAGGCTCTGCCCTCCAGAGGCAATTCCGCCCGAGCTTCTACTGAAGACAATTTCTCAACCGACTATATTCTCTGGCAAGGGAGCGATTGTCTATCGAGAGAGTATTTTGAAAACATTAGGTAAAAAGGCCTATTTTGCCCCGCCTGAATTGAACTCCCCCGATGCTGCCGCGGTGGCCAGGTTAGGCCTCTCAGCACTTCAAAACGGACA